>DASUAD010000519.1:0-2699 GCA_035763965.1 Thermoanaerobaculia bacterium
CCGATCGAAGCGATGTTCCCCGCGCCGTCGTAAAGGTAATTCCCGCTGCTGAAGCTCCCGCCCGTCGAGCCGGACGTGAAGATCGAAGCCGGCCTCGCGATCCCCGACGAGTCCTGGTTGATGAAAGTCTGCACGTCGTTACCGGCCGTCCACGAAGTCAACGCCCCCGCCGGGCTGTAGCTGGCCGACTTGACGAGAAACGACGTCCCGATCTTCAGAGTCTGCGGGTACCCCTGGCTGTACGTGTGATTCAGCATGATCGCCGAATCCGATCCGACGCGAGGATGGCTGTGCGACTTCAGAAGCCCCAGCACGTCGTAGGTCCAGTCCTGACGAGCAGCCAGAGTTCCCGATGGAGTGCCCGTCACCGACGTGTCCTTCCGGCTCAGGCGCCCGCCCAGGCCGGAATAGGTGAAAGTCTCCGTGACGGTCGAGGGCTTGCCCGGGTTCGCTCCGATGCGCTGCGTCAGCTTTCCTGCGGGCCACGTGCCACCCGCCGCGACACACGGCGGCGTCGCCTCGCCGTCCCAGCAGTTCGTCACGTAGGTCGCACCACCTGAGGACTGCGCCTTGACTCGACCCGCCGCGTCATAGACGAATGAGACGGTCACGGTGCCGCCTCCCTCCTTGCGACTCCGGACGTTTCCGAGACTGCCGACGTCCGAGTAGGCCGTTGCCTGATAAATCTGGAAATCGACCGTGCCCGCCTCGGGGGTGTTCTCGAAGAGCGGAAACCCGAAGGAGTCGTAGAGGAACGTCCGCGACTGCGGCGGCTGCGTGACCTTCACGACCTTTCCGGACACGTCGTGGACGTAGTTCGTGTAGTCGGCGGAGGGCGCGGCGGGCTCGGTCACGCTCGTCAGCTTTCCGAAAGCGTCGTATCGGAAGATCGTTGTCGCCGTGACGCCCCCCGAGCAGATTCCGGCATTGCAGGTTCCGCCGACGTTCTCGACGTTGACGATCTTCTGCGTGTCGGAATGAGACGACGTCCCGTCCGCGTACGAGATCGTCGTTTGCGCCCCGTCGGCGCGGCGGACGAGGCGCGCCCTTCCGAACGGGTCGAAATCGGAATAGCTCGTCCCCGCCGGCCGCGCCGTCAGGCAGTCGCCATCGGGAGAGCCGCACGCGCCCCACTCCGACTCGAAGGACCCATTCCCCGCGGCGTCGTACTCGCGCACCCGGACGGCGTGGGCGCTCGGCATCTGCCGGACCTCTCGGACGAGACGTCCGAGTGACCTGCCCCCCAAAAACTGGTCCAGCGCAAATGGCACTCCTCGCCCTATTCTGGGGGAGGAGGGACGATGCGGAAGAGTCGGTTTTCGGAGGAGCAGATCGTTGGGATCCTGAAGGAGTCGGAGGCCGGGGTTTCGTCGCGAGAGATCTGCCGGCGGCACGGGATATCTCGGGAGACCTTTTACCGCTGGAAGGGGAAGTTCGGAGGTCTGGCGGTCTCGGAGGCCAAGCGGCTGCGTCAGCTTGAGGAGGAGAACCGGACGCTCAAGCAGCTCGTGGCGGACTTGACTCTGGACAACAGGGCGTTGCGGGGGGTGCTCGCAAAAAAAGTCTGAAGCCCGCGGCGCAACGAGCTCTGGTCGAGACGATGACCGAGCAGTACGGGTTAAGCCAGCGGAGGGCCTGCGGGCTTCTGGAGGTGGGACGATCCACATGCCGTTACCAGGTTCGTCCTCGGCGGGAGGAGGTCCTCCGCGGCGAGCTACAGCGGTTGGCATCCCAACATTCTCGGTACGGGTATCGGCGGCTCCACCTTTTGCTTCGGCGCCAGGGGTTCGGGGTCAACCACAAGAGGGTGCACCGGCTCTACCGGCTCGAGGGGCTCTCGCTTCGTCGAAGAGGCAGAAAGCGGCGCAGGGGGCGCGTGGGGCGCCTTCTGCCGGCTCTCCGGATCAACCAGCGGTGGTCGATGGATTTCGTCTCCGACAGCCTGGCCACGGGGACTCGGTTTCGAGCGTTGACGATCGTGGACGACTGGAGCCGGTACTCGCCGGCCGTGGAAGTCGATACTTCTCTGACGGGGATCCGGGTGGCGCGGGTGCTTGAGCGAGCTGCGGCCCAACACGGCCTGCCCGAGACGCTCGTCATGGATAACGGACCGGAGTTCATCAGCAAGGCTCTGGATCGGTGGGCTTACGAGCGTGGCGTGAAGCTTCACTTCATCCAACCCGGCAAGCCGACGCAGAATGCATACGTGGAAAGCTTCAATGGGAAGCTCCGCGACGAATGCCTCAACGAGCACTGGTTCACGAGTCTCCCCGACGCCAGAGAGAAGATCGAGACTTGGAGACGCGAGTACAACGCGATCCGGCCGCACAGCTCGCTGGGCGGCTTGACCCCGGAAGAGTTTGTAAGGAATGAGGCGGTCCTTCGATCGCTCGACGCTCCCTCCGGACCGCCGAGCACGACGAAGGCCCTTAACCAGCCCCAGATGGCCGGGGAAGTGTCATATTGACTGGACCAGAGAAGGGGGGCAGGTCAAGCCCTGGCTGGCTCTCGGTCTATCCTTACGGCGCTCCGTTCCCGGGCACCTCGACGGTCAACTTCTCCACGGGGGCGACTGCAATTGCCAATGGCGCGATCGTCGCGCTCCCGCCCGATCCGACGGGCACTCTCCCTGTCCAGCTTTCCGTCACAACCGGCATGTACTATCCATCCGACACTGTCGGCCTGATCCTGGACATCAC
>DASUAD010000520.1:0-3657 GCA_035763965.1 Thermoanaerobaculia bacterium
GCTGGCCGGGCGAGTCGAGCGACGCGATCGAGTCGGCTGCCGATTCGATCAGCTCCGGCGGCTTCTGCGGGGCGAACAACTGCGCGATGCGTGCGCGCAGATCCTCGGCCCATCGGGCCCACGAAAGCGGCAGATCACTCCAGCCGGTCGCGGACTCGCGCACCCTCGCCCACGCCCCGGCGAGCCTCTCGGCGGCATCGCGACCCGACGGGGTTCTCGCGGCGCTTCCCGAACGTTTCTCGCTCTCTTCCTCCTCGTCCTCCGGCCGGGCACGAAGCAGCTTCTCGGTGCCGCGCTCCCAATCCTCGATTCCCCTCACGATGCCGGCCTGGCTCGCGAGCATGCGGAAGAGGGCGGAGCTCGATCCACCTCTCGCCGTCTCGACGAGCTCGAGCACGTCGAGAACGTCATCGCGCCGGAAACCGTCTTCCTCGAGCTGTAACCAGTAGCGAACTGCGCGTCCCTCGGGCGCCTCCGAGTTCGCTTCACCGGCGAGTCGGAACGCGGGAATGCCCGCTCGGGCGAGCTCGGCGAGTATCCGGGGGGCGTCCGATTCCTCCTGCCGCAGGATGACCGCCGTTCTCCCGAGGGGAATCCCGTCCGCATGGGATCGGAGGACCTCACGGGCCACCTCCCGCGCTTCGTCGGTGTCGTCCGCCGCGGAGACGAGCCGGAGCGATCCGTCCGCCGGGAGAGGGGGGTTCGCCCCAACGCCCATGACCGCGAACCGAGCAAACCACTCGCTCCTCGAGGAGGTGTCGATTGGCGGCACGACCTCCTGCGCGGTACCCAGAAGTGTCTCCAGAAAATCGCGGGTCGCTCTCGCGAAGAGACCGAGATCCCCTTCGTATGCGGGCAGGAAGAGCCGGAGCGGCCGCGCCCGCGCGAGCGCGGCGACGAGGTCTCGCTGGATCCCCGTCAGGTCGTAGAACCCGAAGAAGTGCAGCGGCTCCGGTGATGGATTCCTCCCCGAGTTCTCGATCGCCGATCGAAACACGGCGACATCGTCCGCATACGGCGCCAGGCGGCGGGAAACGTCGGCATAAACCTCGGCGAGAGCCTCGAGCGAATCGCGTCGCTCCAGGACGGAAGTGGTCGCCCACTTCGAAAACTCACCCGCAGAGATTCCCGCGTCGCGCAGATCCCGGACGGTCGCTTCCACCGACCGCAGGAAGCCGGGTCGATGCCGCAGGCCCCGAAATGGTTCGACGTCGGGCGCCGCTCCCACCGCTCCGGCAACTGCGGCGAACAGAATACCGGGAGGCGCGGGTTGGCCCGCCACGTCACCGGCTGCGTCACGGGCGATGTCGAGGAACGTGGAGAAACGTACGTTCGCGTGCCCCGCCCGACGGCCCCTTCGCGCGATCCGCTCGGCGAGTCGCCGGCGGAGATCGACCGCCAGGTAGTTCGACGAGACGACGACATCGACCCGACGAAACGGATCGTCGGCCTGCAACTCCTCGATCGATTCGAAGAGTTCTTCCGCCAGCGCCGAAAAAGAGCCGCTGAGCAGACGATGGCCGGCGGGCGCTTCGGTCGCCGTCGTTGAGGCCAGTTCGGCAAAAAGTGGGAGATCCGGCGGCACGCACGAAAGGTTATCTCGCCCATCCCCCAAACATTGTCCGAGCCGCGATGCCCCGGTTCGGATGGTCTACGAGTGCGCAACCCCCGGATCGTGCGCCGGCTCCTTGTGCTCGCCACGGATCTCCCGACGGTCGGGGCCCTCGAACTCCTCCAGCTGGTCCTCGAGGTCCTCTTTCTCCTTCCGGGTCATGGCGTCGTCGGGAGTCGGAGTCTCGGGTGTTTTCGGTGCCGGGGCGTATGTGTCCATGGAGCCTCCAGGCGCTCATCAATTCAAGAGCCGAGCCAGAACCCGGGCGTAGAATCGCGGCGGACCGACCGGGGGAGCCTACTCCAAGCGCCGATTCGGGCCCTGGAAGGCTGAGAGTCCTCCGAAGCGCCGCGGGCGCGAAGAAGGAGACCCCGCGAACCTGATGCGGGTAATGCCGCCGTAGGGAGGTACCCATGAGCACCCGACACGAGGTTCTTCCGGGCAACGAAGTCGCGGACCGACACCCGCTGCCCGGATCTCGGAAGATCTACCTTTCGGGGCCCCACGGCTCGCGCGTTCCGTTCCGCGAGATCGCGCTCCGCCCGACGCGGGGTTTGAAGGGCGAGGTCGAGATCAACCCGCCGCTCCGCGTCTACGACACCTCCGGGCCGTACACGGATCCCGAAGCCGAGATCGACCTTCGGGCCGGGCTGCCCGAGCTCCGCCGCCCGTGGATCCTGGCACGCGGCGACTACGAGGAGTCCGACCCGCGCCGTCCGAGCGCGCCGGACCTCGCGATGACGCTCCCCCGGAAAGTCCGGCGTTGCCGCGGCAACGCCACCCAAATGCACTGGGCGCGCAAAAGCGTCGTCACCCCCGAAATGGAGTTCGTGGCGATCCGCGAGAACGTGCCGGCCGAGTTCGTCCGGAGCGAAATCGCGCGGGGCCGGGCGATCCTCCCGGCGAACGTCAACCACCCCGAGTCCGAGCCGATGGTGATCGGCCGCAACTTCCTCGTGAAGATCAACGCGAACATCGGCAACTCCGCCGTGACGTCGTCCATCGAAGAAGAGGTCGAGAAGATGACGTGGGCGATCCGCTGGGGCGCGGACACCGTCATGGACCTTTCGACCGGCCGCAACATCCACGAGACCCGCGAGTGGATCCTCCGCAACTCTCCCGTGCCGATCGGGACCGTGCCGATCTACCAGGCTCTCGAGAAGGTGGACGGAAAAGCCGAAGAGCTCACCTGGGAGATCTACCGCGACACCCTGATCGAGCAGGCGGAGCAGGGCGTCGACTACTTCACGATCCACGCGGGAGTTCTTCTTCGCTACATCCCGCTGACCGCGAAGCGCGTGACCGGGATCGTGTCCCGCGGCGGTTCGATCATGGCCAAGTGGTGCCTCGCGCACCACGAGGAGAGCTTCCTCTACACGAAGTTCGACGAGATCTGCGAGATCCTCAAGAGCTACGACGTCTCGTTCTCGCTCGGGGACGGCCTGCGGCCCGGGTCGACCGCGGACGCGAACGACGAAGCGCAGTTCGCGGAGCTGGAGACCCTGGGTGAGCTCACGACGAAAGCGTGGTCCCACGACTGCCAGGTCATGATCGAGGGGCCGGGCCACATCCCGATGCACCTCGTCGAGGAGAACGTCCGCAAGGAGATCGAGATCTGCCACGAGGCGCCGTTCTACACGCTCGGGCCCCTCGTGACGGACATCGCGCCGGGCTACGACCACATCACGTCCGCGATCGGCGCCGCGATGATCGGGTGGTTCGGGACCGCGATGCTCTGCTACGTCACGCCGAAGGAGCATCTCGGGCTCCCGAACAAGAAGGACGTCAAGGACGGTGTCATCGCGTACAAGATCGCGGCGCACGCGGCGGACCTCGCGAAGGGCCATCCCGGCGCGCGCCTGTGGGACGACACGCTCTCGAAGGCGCGGTTCGAGGTTCGCTGTGAGGACCAGTTCCACCTCGCGCTCGACCCCGAGACCGCGCGGGAGTTCCACGACGAGACGCTGCCGGCGGAGGGCGCGAAGCTCGCGCACTTCTGCTCGATGTGCGGCCCGCACTTCTGCTCGATGAAGATCACCGAGGAA
>DASUAD010000521.1:0-2032 GCA_035763965.1 Thermoanaerobaculia bacterium
ACGACCTCGTCCACATCCTCGAGCGGGACTGGGGAAAGGGGCTCGGCAAGAAGCTCGAGGGGAAGATCCACATCTACGTCGGCGAAGCCGACAACTATTACCTGAACAACGCGGTCTATCTCGCCGAGGGGTTCCTGAAGAGTACGAAGGACCCTCATTACGGCGGTGAGGTGGATTACGAGCCTCGCGCCGAGCACTGCTGGAACGGCGACCACACACGACCGAACGCCATCTCCCGGCTGCGGTACCACCAGATGTTCGCTCCCAGGATCGACGAGCGGCTCGTCAAAACCGCGCCCCCCGGCGCGGACCTGAAGAGCTGGAGGTACTAGCCGCAGGTGTCACGTCTGATGCGTTGGCTCCCCTTCGCTCTGACCCTGCCGCTCGTCCTTCTGGGCGCAGAGCGTCCGCCCACCGCGAGGGCTGTCGATCCGGATTCCGCGGATGAACGGGAGGCCGTTGCGCTTCTCGCCGAATACCTTCGAGTCGACACCACCAACCCGCCGGGCAACGAGCACCGGGCGGCAGAGTTTCTCAAGTCGGTCTTCGACCGTGAAGGAATCCCCTCAGAGATTTTCGACCAGGGCAACAACAGGTCGAACGTCCTGGCGCGCCTCCCGGGAAGTGGGCTCAAGCGCCCGATCCTCCTTCTCAATCATCTCGACGTCGTCCCGGCGGAAGCGGCTCGGTGGACCGTTCCGCCCTTCTCGGGCGCGACTCGGGACGGGTACCTCTGGGGGCGGGGCGCGACCGACATGAAGGGCACTGCGATCTGTCACCTGATGACCATGCTGATACTGAAGCGCCGTGGGGTTCCCCTCGAACGCGACGTTCTCTTCCTCGGGACGGCGGACGAGGAAGAGGGGAAGGAGAACGGCGTCGACTGGATGATCTCGCGCCACAAGGATCGGTTCGGCAGCGCCGAGTTCGTGCTGACGGAAGGCGCCACGATTTCCTTGGAGAACGGAAAGACGACGGCCTGGAACGTGGACGTCACGGAAAAGTCGGTGCTCTGGTTGAGGGTCGTCACCAGCGGAAAGGCCGGTCACGGCTCGATCCCCGAGCCCGAAGGCGCCGTTGCGCGCCTCGTACGGGCCCTCGGGCGGATCCTCGATTACGAGCCGCCGGTGCGCCTGATCCCGGCGGTTGAAGGCTACTTCCGCGAGCTCTCGAAGACGGCGCCCGCCGAGCTCAAGCCAGCGCTCGCTGACCCGCGCGCGGCGCTCGCCGATCCGGCGCGCCGAAAACTGCTGCTTTCGGACCCTTACCGCAACGCGTGCCTGCGGCCCACCATCTCGGTCACCGGATTGTCCGCCGGCGCCAAGATCAACGTCATTCCGGGTGAAGCGAGCGCGACGATCGACTGCCGGCTGCTTCCGGGAGAGGATCCCGGGAAGTTCGTCGAAACCCTCAAAGGGATAGTCAAGGACCCGACGCTTCGGTTCGAGGTCTTGAACGCCGGGCGCGCCACGGCCTCCCCCACCGACACCGAGTTGTTTTCAGCGATCCGCCGCGCGCGCGACCGACTCGAGCCGGGCGTTCCGATCCTGACGCCTCCCCTGACCTCCTCGACGGACGCCGGCAGCCTGCGGCAGGTCGGAATGGTCGTCTACGGATTCGAGCCCTTCCACCTCTCCGACGACGACGATCGCAGCCATGGAGACGACGAGCGGCTCTCCCTCGCGAACGTGGCGTTCGGCCTCAAAGTGACCTACGCCGTCGTGACGGACCTGGCGGCTCGTAAATCGGACTAGAGCCTGGCCCACTCCTTCCACCTCCGGAAGAGCTCGTCGGGGGTGAGCCCGGTTTCCGCGCGCAACGCTTCGGCGAACGTCCGTCCCTCGCCGAGGTCGCGGACGAGGCACGCGACGGCTCCGCCGCCGTGATGCTCGACGAGGTACTCCACCATCGCCAATGACTGCACGTAGTTCGACCGCGCCGCGGCGCGATCGGATCGCCGCGCCAGGTTTCCTTCCATCTCCCCGAGCGAGTGGGGCGCGTGCCTGCGGAACTCGCCGCGCATCTCGCTGAC
>DASUAD010000522.1:0-6985 GCA_035763965.1 Thermoanaerobaculia bacterium
GGTCCTGCGCCTGACGGGCGCGAGCATCGAGGCGCGGCCGATCGTATGGGAGGGAACGTTCGTCTGGAGCGTCGTCTACCTCGCCACGATCGGGACGGTCGGGACGTTCTTCACGCAGACGTGGGCGCAACGCCACATGTCCGCGACTCACGCCGCGATCATCTTCGCGCTCGAGCCGGTGTGGGCGGCGCTGCTCGCGGCGTGGCTGCTTCGGGAACGGCTCGGGGCGGCGGGTTTCTGGGGCGGCGCGCTCGTGCTGACCGGAATCGTCGTTTCGGAGCTGAGGCTGCGGCCCTCACCCCGACCCTCATCCTGACGCTCTCCCCGCGCGGCGGGGAGAGGGGGAAAAGAATGGAGTTTCCGGGCGACGGGGGGAGAGGCGATCGGTCTCTAGTCCAGCGGGAACGTGAGGGTGTACGCGAAACGGCCGCGGCCGACCTCCATCAGGAGCGTCGTGCGGTTGTAGTCCCGCTGGAGGATCCGGTTGACGTCGTCGACGCTGTCCACCCGGGTGCCGTTCAGCGCCAGGAGCAGGTCTCCCGTCTCGATGCCGCGATCCGCCGCGTCGCCCCGCTGGTCGACGACGTTGATCCGCAGCCCTCCGCGCACCGGGGAGACGGTGATACCGAGCTGCTCCCGCAGGATCTGGGTCCCGAGGTTCGCCGGCGGCGCCTGGCCCTGGATTGTTACGGTCCGCTCGCCGCTCGAATTGCGAAGGACGAGGCGCATGGGTCGTCCCGGCCCGCGCGTCGAGAGCGCGGTCTCGAACGCTTCGCGCGACTCGATCGGCGTGCCGTCCACCGAGACGACGAGGTCGCCGGACCGCACGCCGGCGCGCGCTGCCGGCGACCCGGGAGTGACGTTGCGGACCCGGAATCCTCCCGGGCGCGCGAGATCGTCGTTTCCCGAGGTGAGGGTCTGTCCGCGGACGCCGATCCAGACCGCTCGGACCTCGCCATACTGGAGCAGATCCGCGACGATCCTCTTCGCGCGGTCCACCGGGATGGCGAAGCCGATCCCCTGCGCTCCGCCGATGATCGCCGTCGCGACGCCGATCAGCTCCCCCTGGATGTTGACGACGGGACCGCCCGAGTTCCCCGGGTTGATCGGCGCGTCGATCTGGATGAAGTCGGTGTAGAGCCGCTGGTTCTCGTCGCCCCGGACGCTGCGGCCCAGTGCCGACACGACTCCGGCCGTGACCGTGTTGGAGAGCCCGAACGGATTCCCGATCGCGACGATCGTCTCGCCGATCAGGAGATCCGAAGACGTGCCGAGGCGCAGGGTCGGGAGGTTTCCGCGCGGATTGCGGACGCGCAGAACCGCGAGGTCGTTGTCTGCGTCGGAACCGATCACGTCGCACTCGAGCTCCTGTCCGCTTTTCGTCGTGGCCAGGATTCGCGAGGCGCCCGAGATCACGTGGTCGTTGGTCAGGATGACGCCCTTCGGATCGATGATGACCCCGGAGCCGAGCGACTGGGCGCGCCGCGCCCGCGGATCGACTCCGAAGAATTCGTCGAAGAGCGAGGGCCTGCGGCGGACGGTCTGCTCCGCGGCGATGTTGACCACGGCGGGGGAGACCTTCTCCACCACCTCGACGATGTCGCTCCGGCGTGACGGCAGAGGTGCCGCTGCCGCGCTTCCGATCAGAGCAACCGCCGTGAGCGTTGTAGCCAGAGCCCGCTTCACGGCTGCCGAAACGAACGGGGTGTTCTCGCCATTCCGAGGGCCCTCACCCCGGCCCTCTCCCCGCACGCGGGAGGGGGGAGAAAACAAAAAAAAACCCCGCTTGCGCGGGGTTGAGAAGAAGAGAAAGAGAATCGTTTATCGAGCCTGGACCTCGATCGGCGTCTCGCCACGCTTCGACGTCGTTTCCCCGGAGATCTTGATCTCCCGGGGTTTGGCGTCCTCACGCTTCGGAAGCTCGATCTCGAGCAGCCCGTTGCGGAAGTGCGCGCGGATGTTCTCGCGGTCCACGTTGCTGGGCAGCGTGAAGGAGCGGACGAACTGACCGTAGGACCGTTCCACGCGGTGGTAGTTGCGCCCCTCCTTCTCCTGCTCGAACTTCCGCTCGCCCCGGATCGTCAGGAGGTTGCCCTCCATCTGGATCTGGACCTCGTCCTCCTTGAATCCGGGCAGCTCCGCGGTCACGAGCATCCTGTCTTTGTCTTCCGCGATGTCGACCGGCGGAATCCAGGCGCCGAAACCGACCTCCTCGTCGCGTTCCCGACCCGCCAGCGAGCCGAACGCCCGATTGAAGCGATCAGCGAAAGAGGTCAACTCACGATAGGGATCCCATCGAACCAACGCCATACTCACCTCCAATAATCGGGGACAGACCCCAATTTCCAGCTCCTGCGTCTCTTCACGACCAAGTAGACCCGGAAATTGGGGTTGTCCCCAGTTGCTGCATCACACTTCGAGTCGTTGCGACTCGGGCTCCGTTTCGATCTCCAGACTTTCTCCGTCCGACGAGACCGTGACCTGCGCCGTGTCCCCCGGCGCGAGCTCGTTTCGAAGGATCTTCCCGGCGAGCGCGTCGGAGACTTCCTTCTGAATGAGCCGCTTCAGGGGGCGGGCACCGAACGTCGGGTCGTATCCGCGCCCCGCCAGGTGGCGTTTCGCCTCGTCGGTCCAGGTCAGCCGGATCCCGCGGTCCGCGACCGTCCGCGCGAGCGACTTGAGCTGGATCTCGACGATCTCTCCGATCTCCTCGCGGCTCAGGCGGTGGAAGACGATGACGTCGTCGATCCGGTTGAAGAACTCCGGGCGGAAGTGACGGCGGAGCGTCTCCTCGATCCGCTTCTGGACCTCTTCCTCGCTCGCCTCCTGGGCCTCGGCGATCCACTCCGACCCCAGGTTCGACGTCATGATGATCACGGTGTTCTTGAACGACACCACGCGGCCCTTGCCGTCCGTCAGACGGCCGTCGTCGAGCACCTGGAGGAGGACGTTGAAGACGTCGGGGTGCGCCTTCTCGATCTCGTCGAAGAGGACGACGGCGTACGGGCGCCGCCGGATCGCTTCGGTCAACCGCCCGCCCTCCTCGTAGCCGACGTATCCCGGCGGAGCGCCGATCATCCGCGCGACCGCGTGCTTTTCCATGTACTCCGACATGTCGAGCCGGATCATCGCGTGCTCGTCGTCGAACAGAAACTCGGCGAGAGCGCGCGCGAGCTCGGTCTTGCCGACGCCCGTGGGCCCGACGAAGAGGAACGAGCCGATCGGGCGGCGGGGGTCGGACAGTCCCGCGCGGGAGCGCCGCACTGCGTCCGAGACGGCCCGGACTGCCTCGTGCTGACCCACGACCCGCTCGCCCAGCCGCTCCTCCATGCGGAGCAGCTTCTGCGTCTCGGTCTCGAGCATCCGGGAGACCGGAACGCCCGTCCACCGGGAAACGACGGCCGCGATGTCCTCCTCCGTGACCTCTTCGCGGAGCATCGGCCGGCCCTTCTGAAGATCGGCGAGCCTCGCGTTGTTCGCGGTGAGCTCGCGGTCGAGCTCGGGAAGCCGGCCGTAGCGCAGCTCGGCCGCCCTCTGGAGGTTCCCCTCCCGCTCGGCCTCCACAACCTGCTGCCGGACGGTCTCGATCGTCTCCTTGATCGTGCGGATCTTGCCGATCTCCTCCTTCTCGGCCGTCCACTGGGCCCGGAGCCGGCTCGCCTTCTCCCGCTCTTCCGCGAGGAACTTCTCGATTTCCGCCAGGCGCTCCTTCGACTCTTTCGTCTTCTCCTTCTCGAGCGCTTTCTTCTCGATCTCGAGCGACATGATCCGTCTCTCGATCTCGTCGATCTCGGTCGGCACCGAGTCGATCTCGGTGCGCAGTTTCGCGGCCGCTTCGTCGACGAGGTCGATCGCCTTGTCGGGAAGGAAACGATCGGTGATGTAGCGGTGCGAAAGACGGGCGGCGGCGACCAGTGCAGCGTCCGTGATACGGACTCCGTGGTGGACCTCGTAGCGCTCCTGGAGGCCGCGAAGGATCGCAATCGTGTCCTCGACCGAAGGCTCGTCCACGTAGACCGGCTGGAACCGGCGCTCGAGCGCGGCGTCTTTCTCGATGTACTTCTGATACTCGTTGAGCGTCGTCGCGCCGATCGCGCGCAGCTCGCCCCGGGCGAGCGCGGGCTTCAACATGTTGGACGCGTCCATCGCGCCCTCGGCCGCGCCGGCTCCCACCAGCGTGTGGAGCTCGTCGATGAAGAGGATGATGGTGCCCTCGGCCTCTTCGATCTCCTTCAAGACCGCTTTCAACCGGTCCTCGAACTCACCCCGGTACTTGGCGCCCGCGATCATCGCGCCGAGGTCGAGCGCGACGACGCGCTTGTTCTTCAGTCCCTCGGGCACGTCGCCCAGGTGGATGCGCCGCGCGAGGCCCTCGACGATCGCGGTCTTGCCGACGCCCGGTTCTCCGATCAGGACGGGATTGTTCTTCGTGCGCCGGGAGAGGACCTGGATGACCCGGCGGATCTCCTCGTCGCGTCCGACGACCGGATCGATCTTTCCCCGGCGGGCGAGATCGGTCAGGTCGCGCGTGTATCGCTTCAGTGCCTGGTACTTGTCCTCGGGAGTCGCGTCGGTCACGCGGCTCGAGCCGCGAACTTCCTTGAGGGCCCGCAGGAGGGCGTCTTTCGTCGCGCCTTTTGCCGCGAGACGTTTCGCGGTCGCGCCGGCCGCGGGCTCGGCGACTGCGAGCAGAAAGTGCTCGGTCGAGACGTACTCGTCGCCGAACTCCCGCATGAGCTCGAACGCTCGGTCGAAGACTCTGGTCAGCTCGGGGGAGACGATCGCGTCCGCGGAGGCGCCGGTGACCTTCGGCCGCCGATCGAGGTCCGCTTCGAGCTCGCGTGCGAGCGCCGCCGGATCGACGCCGAGCTTCTGGAGGATCGGGGGAACGACCCCTTCGGTCTGGCGCAGCAGAACGAGAAGGAGATGATCCGTTGTCAGCTCGGCATTCCCGCGCGCGCGGGCGTCGGCCCGCGCTTCCTGAATCGCTTCCTGAGCCTTGATGGTCAATTGATCGAAGCGCATAGAACACCCGAAAAGTACAACATGCGTGGTTCATTGTCAAGTTTCTAACTACATATAGTTGAGTCTGCTCAACGCAGACTTGACGGACTCCCGGGATCCTATCGAGCCTGGAGGGGATCCTCTAACCCCGCTTCCTGGAAGCCTTTCGCCCGCAAGAGGCACGAGTCGCAGCCGCCGCAGGGGGTCCCGTCGGGTGAGGGGTCGTAGCAGCTCGACGTCAGGGAGAAGTCCAGGCCGAGCTCCGCGGCGAGTCGGACGATCTCCCCCTTCGTCTTCGCCAGGAGCGGGGCGTGGATCCGGAAGCGCAACACGCCCTCGACCCCGGACTTCGTCCCGAGGTTCGCCGTGCGCTCGAACGCCTCGAGGAACTCGGGCCGGCAGTCGGGGTAGCCCGAGTAGTCGAGCGCGTTGGCGCCGATATAGATGTCCGCCGCGCCTGTCGCTTCGCCCCAGGCGACCGCGTGCGCGAGAAAGAGAGTGTTGCGCGCCGGAACGTACGTCGCGGGAATCGCTTCCCGTCCGAGTGCGTGGCGCGGGACCTCGCGGGAGGGATCGGTCAGGGCGGATCCTTCCGGCGCGGGGTAGTCGAGGCGGACGATCCGATGCGCCTCCACGCCGTACCGTGACGCGAGTGCGCGTGCGCGGGAGAGCTCGATCGCGTGCCGCTGTCCGTAGTCGAAGGAGAGCGCGAGCACCTCGTCAGCCTCCTGCCGTGCGACCAGAAGACAGGTGGCCGAGTCGAGTCCGCCGGAGAGAAGAACGATCGCGCGCACTACCGGCCGGGGACGTCTCCCCAGAGAAGCTTGTGGAGCTGGACACCGAGGCGGATCGGCCGTCCGGAATCGCGGACCCACCCGGCGAGGTCCGCGGCGGAGAGCTTCTCCCACACCGGGGAGAACGTGACGACGTGTCGCAAGTCGAGCCGGTGCTCGCGGACGAAAGAGAGCGCCCAGTCGAAGTCCCGGCGGTCCGCGAGCACGAACTTCACCTCGTCGTTCGCGCCGAGCTGCTGAAGGTTCTCCGGAAGGTTTGCGGCCATCATCCCGCTGCCCGGCGCCTTGACGTCCACGATCTTGATGATCCGTGGGTCGACGCGGTCGAGGGGAACGTGGCCGCCCGTCTCGAGGAGCACGGTCTTCCCGTGCGCGAGCAGGCGGTCCATCAGCGGGTAGACGCCCTCCTGCTCGAGCGGCTCGCCGCCGGTGACCTCGACGAGGTCGGTTTCGAGCGCGAGGACACGATCCGCCGCCTCCGCGACGGTCATCTCGTCGCCGCCGGAGAAGGCGTACGCCGTATCGCACCAGACGCATCGCAGCGAGCACCCGGTCAGGCGGACGAACGCGCAGGGGAAGCCGGCCCGCGTCGATTCCCCCTGGATCGACCGGAAGATCTCGGTGACCCGGATGGTCGGTTCCACTGGAGCTGGGACGCCGGACACGGACCCGGGGTCAGGACTCCACGAGCGTCAGCTCGGGATCGCGGCCGCCATCGCCCCAACGGGAGATCGTCGATATCGCGGCGGTGTAGGCGAAGCCGTTGAAGAAGATGAGCAGGAACGGGACTCCGACCCAGTAGCCTTCCGCGGCGGCGAACAGGAGAGCGACGAGGAAGTATCCGGCGAGAACGACCTCGGCCGCGAAGGAGAGATTGGACGACGCCCGGTACTTCTTGCTCCTCCACTCTCCCGCCACCCCTTCGATTCGGTACTTCGGCGTGCGCGTGAACTCCGCCGGGCCGTTCACGAGTCCCTCGAGCACGGCTCGCACGTTCGTGAGCGACAGGCCGATGCCGAGCGACATCAGACACGGCAGGTATTTCAACGTCGTCCGCCAGTTCTGACCGATTTCTCGCTGCGACGAGGCGTAAAAGGCGATGAAAGAGAGCGTCGCTCCGAAGAAGAGGGGGAAATCGAGGATCGCGAGTTTTCGCCAGCCGATCTCTTCGCGGATGACGATCGCCG
>DASUAD010000523.1:0-8823 GCA_035763965.1 Thermoanaerobaculia bacterium
TCCGGAAGAGCGCGAGCTCGGCGCGATCGCGGAGCGCGGAGCGGCGCCGTTTGCGCCGCCGGCGCCCGGGGAGAGCCGGGGCCCCGCCGGAGCCGGCCGCGACCCGGCCGGAGACGCTCATGGGCGCGGAACCGAAGCCGCGCGGTGCGGCACCCCGCCCGCGAGGCGGGAGAGCAGGAAGGGAAAGAAGTCCGACTCGCCCATCTCGACCTCGAGTCTCACGGTCACGACCGGGAGCAACGTTTTGCCCTGGAGCTTCACCGCGTCCTTTTCGGTCGTCAGAATCCACGCGCTGCCCGTCCGGTCGGCTGTCCGCCGGATCCGCTCGAGATCGCGCCGGCCGTAGCGGCAGTGGTCCGGAAAGGCGAGCAGCTTCTCCGGCGCGAGGTCGAGCTCGGTCATGGAAGCCGCGAACCCGGCGGGGTTCGCGATCCCGCAGACGGCGACGAAACGCCGGGACGTCAGCGATCCGGCCACGAGAGACCCCTGTTCGTCGCAGAGGCCGACCGGCCGGATCCGGGCCGTGAAGACCGGCGCCCGCGGGTTCCAGCGAGCGAGCGCTTCGGAAACTTCCTTCGACGGTTCCCGGCGGTCCGTCCGCGTGAAAACGACCGCGTCGGCGCGGGCGAGAGCGGAGAGAGGCTCGCGCAGCCGTCCCCGCGGGGGAAGGGCTCCTCCGCCGAACGGATCGGAGGCGTCGAGGAGAAGGATGTCGACGTCCCGTTGCAGGGCGAGGTGCTGGTACCCGTCGTCGAGGATGATCAGGTCCGCACCGAGGTCGAGCGCCGCACGGGCCGCTTCCGCGCGCCGCTCCCCGACGACGACCCGCGCCGCCGGCACCCGGCTGGCGATCGCGACCGGTTCGTCGCCCCCCTTCTCCGGCCCGACCACCGGTCCACTTCCCTCCGACACCACGACGACGCCCTTCGAGCGCCGCCCGTAGCCGCGCGAGACGACGGCCGGCTTTCTTCCTTCGAAGCGGAAGCGGCGCGCGAGAAATTCGACGAACGGCGTCTTGCCCGTCCCGCCGAACGTGAGATTGCCGACCGACACGACGGGGCACGCGACCCGCTCGGACCCGAGAGCGCCCGTCCGGTAGAGGCGCGCGCGCGACTCGAGCGCGCGGCCGTAGAGCGCGGAGAGCGGCGCGAGCGCCGTGCTGAAAATCGGGGACAGACCACGGTTTCTCATCAGCCGTCTTTCGTGGATCGGCCCCGCCCGAAACCGTGGTCAGTCCCCAGGAGCAAAAGAACGTCCTCCGCCGTCCGGTCCGCGGCTCCGCGGTTCCCCGCGACGAAGTCCCGCGCCGCTCCTCCTCGGGCCGACAGATTCCCGGGATCGGCGAGCTCCCGCTCGATCCGGTCCGCGAGCCCGGCTCCTCCGGCGATGCGGCTGGCGATTCCGAGTTCTTCGCCCCGGGCGGTCACGTCGCGGAAGTTCTCGGTATGCGGACCGACGATCACCGGCACGCCCGCAGCCCATGACTCGATCGGGTTGTGCCCGCCGACCGCGACGAGGCTTCCGCCGATGAATGCGAGCTTCGCGTGCGCATAGAGCGCGGAGAGTTCGCCGATCGAGTCGAGCAGGTAGACGTCCGCCTCGCCGCGGGATCGTCCGTTCCGGCGGATCAGGCGGAGTCCGGCGGCTTCGACTTTGCGCGCGAAATCCTCGAATCTTTCCGGCCGCCGCGGCGCGACCGCCACGAGGACGCGCGGCGAAAGCGCCCGTGCCGCCGCCAGCACCCATTCTTCCTCCCTCTCGTCGGTCGATGCCGCGACGACGATCGGACGACCGGCGGCGGCCGCGGAAAGCCGCTCCGCGTCCCGAAACGGCGGCGGAGGAGGAAGGTCGTACTTGATGTTGCCATTCATACGGACCTTCGACGCCGCGGCCCCGAGAGACTCGACGCGACGCGCATCGGCGTCGCTCTGCATCACGAAGAGCGCGACGTTGTCGAGCGCGGCGCCGAACCAACGCGAGAGGATGCGGTATCGGGGAAAGGATCGATCCGAGATGCGGCCGTTGACGACCGCGACCGGAATCCCGCGGCGCGCGGCTCGCGCCAGGAAGAGAGGCCAGAGCTCGGTCTCCGTCAGGAGGACGAGCCCCGGGCGGACCGCTTCGAGCGCTCTTTCCACGGGCGCGGCGAGATCGAACGGAAACGCGAACACTTCCACCCCGCGCGGAACGATCCGCTTCGCGAGCTCGCGGCCCGCCTCGGTCGTCACCGAGAGGCCGAGCCGTGTCGCGGGCGCCCGGCGGAGGAGCGCCGCGAGGAGGCTCGCTGCCACGCCGACCTCTCCGACCGAGACGGCATGGATCCAGACGCCCCCGTCGAGATCGGGATAGGTCCCGAGGCCGAGGCGCCCCCGGACGTCGCCGAGCCGCCGCCGGCCCGTCAGGGCCCGCAGGAGCGCGATCGGGGAGTAGGCGAGGAGCGCCGAGCCCGCCAGAATCCGGTAGAAGAGCATGCCCGGGCGATTATGTGGCACGAAAAACCGGCTCCTCCCCTTGCCGTTGTCGCCACAACGTTTTACCATTCAAAGGGTTATCTCGTGAAGGACGACGACGTGCCGAACCCGGACTCCCCGGGCGCCCCCCCGGAAGAAACAGGGCGACGCGAAGCGTTGCCGCTCCGTATAACGCCCGGGAGGACCCAGGAAAGTCGCGGGGACAGGCTTCAACCTGAACCTGCCGCTGTCCAAAGCACGATGGAGCTCGTTTACAGCGAAAGCCGGGAGCGACGGGAAGCCGCCGAGCTTTCCGACAGCGAGCTCGCCGTCCGCGCCCGGGAGGGCGACATGGTCTCCTTCGAGGCGCTCGTCGTGCGCAAGACGCCCGCCGTCGTGTCGGTGGCCCGGCGCATCGTGGGCGACGGCGAAGACGCCCGGGACGTGGCGCAGCTCGTGTTCCTGCGCGTCTGGGAGCAGATCGCCCGATACGACGAAAAGTACTCCTTCAACACTTGGCTCTACCGAATCGCCACGAACCTGTCGATCGACTTCCTCCGCAGCTCGCGCAGCCGCGAACGCGCTCACGGCGCCACGCTCTACCTCGTGCGGCTGCGGGAGGAGGAAACCTCCTCTCAGACGACCGGCGCGGTCGAAGAGAGCGAGCTCACCCGTCTCTTCCAGACGGTGGCCGCGCGCCTGACCGGCAAGCAGAAGGCCGTCTTCGTCCTGAAGGAGATGGAGGACCGCGACACCAAGGAGATCGCCAGCATCCTCAACTGCGGGGAATCCACCGTCCGGAACCATCTCTTCAACGCCCGGCGGATCCTGCGGCGGGAGATCGCCCGGATCTGTCCGGGTCTCCTCGAGGGGAGGCGTTCGTGAGCGTTCCGTGTGGAACCGTCCGCGACCGGCTTCCGAGCTATCTCGAGGACGCACTCGGTGCGGAGGACCGCCGCGAGTTCCGGGAGCACTTCGCCTCGTGCGAGGCCTGCCGCGACGAGATCGCGCGGATCGAGCCGTCTCTTCTCTTCATGCGCGTCATCCCCGAGGAGGTCGCTTCGGAGGACGTCTCGCGGATCCTCTCGGGCGTACGCGCCGGAATCGCCCTCGCGGAGACAGAGCGCCGGGTCGGCCGGTCGCGCGGGAGGATCCGGCGCCGCGCAGGCGCGCTCGCTTCGGCGGCCGCGCTGGCGGCCCTGACGCTCGTCGTTCCGGGAGGGGGGCCCGCGGCTCGCCATCCGCGAGAGGCGGTCGCAGCCGTGCCCATCCTCGTTGCGCCGGCGCCGGGCTTCTCCCCGGTCACGCAGCCGGCGACCTCCGGGACGTTTCCGGCGGACGCGACGATCTACGACTGGAATCCGGGCGCGGCGAGCGAGGAGCCGCGCGTCGTCTGGATCGTGGATCGCTCGCTCGACATCTAGATAGCCACCGCCTCCTGCCGGGAGGCGGAGTACTCGGGCCCCCGCCGAAGGGGGCGACGCATCGGAAGCTCCCGTCGGGGGGCGGGGTTCTTATTCGCGTGAGAAGAAAAATCTTCATCGCGGCCCTCGGGGCCTTTTCGCTGTTCGCGCCCGCGATTTTCGCGGCGGAAGAAGCCGCGGTGAAGGTCTTCATTCTGAAGTACCGGCAGGTCGAAGAGGCCGCGCTGCTGATCCGGCCGCACCTCTCCGACGCCGGCACCGTCACCCTGACGCCGCGCTTGAAGGCGATCACGGTCACGGACCGCGAGGGGAACCTGCGCACGATCGCGAAAGTGATCGCCCAGTTCGACGCGCCGCCCCGGGGCTTCACGTTCGCCATCAAGCTCGTGCGCGCGCGGGCGGAGGTGCCGGCGGGATCGATCGACCGCGAGATCGGCGGCATGGGGGCGAAGTTGAAGTCCCTGTTCCAGTTCAACGACTACAGCCTCATCGACTCCGTGGTGATGCGCGGGATCGAGGGAGGACCGGTCGCGGCGCAGCTCGGGGAAGAGGGCGACGCGTACATGCTCAATTTCTGGATCGACGCCGCGGCGTCGGGCGAACAGCTCCTCCTCTCGCCGTTCTCGCTCTCGCGGCTCCGGCGCAACGCGCAGGGTCGGGTCGTTCCGGTCGCTCTTTATCGCGCGCCGATGCCGGTCACCCTGAATCAGACGCTCGTCGTCGGCGCCTCGAAGGAAGAGGGCTCGAAGAACGCGCTCATCCTGATCCTGCTCGCGCAGGAGACTCCCCGCGCCGGGGCCGAGAAGGGAACCGAAGGGCAGAGGACCGTGGAGAAGAAGCCGTGAGCCCGCAGTTCTCCGTGAAAGTGGGCTGGCCGGACGGCTCCGTCGCCGAACAGTCCGTCCTCGCGCCCGACTCGAGAGCGGCGCGTGTCGACTTCGAGCGGCGCGGCGGGCACGTCTTCGAGGTCCGGCGCCACGGGATGGTTCTCCCGGGCGGGCGGGGGGGACGGAAGGGCCGCGTCAAGATGGCGGACTTCCTCGTTTTCAACCAGGAGATGATCGCGCTCCTGAAGGCGGGTCTTCCGGTCGTTCGCTCGTTCGAGATTCTCCTCGAGCGGCAGGAGAGCCCGACACTGCGCACCGTCCTCGCGGAAGTGAAGGAACGGGTCAACGCGGGCGCGTCGATCTCCGATGCGTTCGCGGAGCAGGGAGATCTCTTCCCCCGACTCTACTGGACCTCGCTCAAAGCCGGGGAGAAGTCGGGAGAGATCGAGGCGGTTCTGCGACGTTACCTGAAGTACCAGAAGACGGTCATCGCAATCTCCCGGAAGGTCGTTTCGACCCTCGTCTATCCCGCGATCCTGATGCTCCTCTCGACCGTTCTGATCGCGATTCTCATGACCGTGGTCATCCCGAAGTTCCAGGACTTCTTCGCCGATTTCCACGCCGACCTGCCGCTCATAACGGTCGTCGTCGTCGGCATCGCGGGCTTCCTGCGCGACAACATCCTCTGGCTTGTGCCGGCGGTCCTGGCGGGAGCCTGGCTCGCGTGGCGGTGGATCCGCACGCCGTCGGGCCGCCAGTGGTCGGACGCCACGCTGCTGAAGACCCCGTTCCTCGGGGGCCTCTTTCGCCGGTTTGCGATCACCCAGTTCACGAGGAGCCTCGCGACCCTCCTCGGCGGCGGCACCCCGCTCGTGCCGAGCCTCGAGAACGCGGCCGAGGCGATCGGGAACCGGCACATCGCAAAATGCGTCCGCGAGGTCATTCCGAAAGTTCGCGAGGGCGGGGAGCTGTGGCAGGCCCTCGAGTCCACCGGCATCTTCACCAACCTGACCATCGAGATGGTCAAGGTCGGAGAGACGTCGGGCGCTCTCGAAGAAATGTTGACGGCGGTTTCCGACTTCTACGACGAAGAGATCGACGTCCTGCTCGCTCGCGTGATCACGCTCGTCGAGCCGGCGATCCTCGTGATGATGGGGGGCATCATCGTCACGATCCTCATGTCCGTGTACTTGCCCATCTTCAAGATCATGTCGCAGATCAAGGGATAGCGGTGATCAAGGAAAGCGGAAAGCCCTCGTTTGAAAGTTTCTGCCCGCCGGCCGCGCAGCGGCCGCCGCGGGCCCAGTCCTTCAAAATCATGTCCCAGATCAAAGGATGAACGTGGCAAAGGAACATCCAAAGTCCTCGTTCGAACCCTCCCGGCCGCCGGTCGCGGAGCGGGCGCCGCGGCCGAAAGCCAACGGGGAGTCGACGGTCCGGATCTCTTCCAGGGAGGAGGAAGAGGCGAACGCAGCCGCTCTCGCAGAGCGGCTGGGACTTCCCTACGTGAACGTCTCGTCGCTGCGCATCGACCCGGATCTCTTCCGTTCGATGCCGGTCGAGTGGATGCTCCGCTACACGTTCGTCCCGGAAAAGCGGACCGAGAAGGCGATGACGATCATCTGCGCGGACCCGACCGACGTCGTGAAGCTCGACGAGCTCGAGCTTCTGACCGGGCTTCCGCTCCGGATCAAGGTCGGCAGCCGCGCCGCGATCGCCGACATCCTCCAGAAGAGCGAGTCCTCGCAGCGAGTCCTCGACGAGGCGACGGAGGAGTTCCGGCTCCAGCTCGTGAGCGAAGACGAAGAGGGAGAAGAGACGCTCACGATCGACCGGATCACCCAGGACGCGTCGCCGATCATCAAGCTCGTCGACTCGATCGTGTTCAACGCGATCCAGCGGCGCGCTTCCGACGTTCACATCGAGACCCAGGAGAACGTCGTTCTGATCAAGTACCGCATCGACGGCGTCCTCTACCAGGCGATGGATCCGATCGACAAGCGGCACCACGGCACGATCATTTCGAGAATCAAGGTGATGTCGGAGCTCGACATCGCGGAGAAGCGTATTCCCCAGGACGGCCGCTTCAAGCTGCGCGTGCGCGGGCGGACCATCGACTTTCGCGTCTCGATCATGCCGACCGTTCACGGCGAGGACGCCGTGATCCGAATCCTCGACAAGGAGTCGGCGAACGCCGAGTTCAAGAGCCTGAACCTGGACATCCTCGGCTTCGACGCCGAGACCAAGAAGAAGCTGCGCAAGTTCATCCGCGAGCCGTACGGCATGGTCCTGGTCACCGGACCGACCGGCTCCGGAAAGACGACGACGCTCTACGCGTGCCTTTCGGAGATCCAGTCGGTCGAGGACAAGATCGTCACGATCGAGGACCCCGTCGAATACCAGCTGCGCGGCATCACTCAGATCCCGGTGAACGAGAAGAAGGGTCTGACGTTCGCCCGGGGACTGCGCTCCATCCTGCGCCACGACCCGGACAAGATCATGGTCGGTGAGATCCGCGATGAAGACACGGCGCAGATCGCCGTCCAGTCGGCTCTCACCGGGCACCTCGTCTTCACGACCGTCCACGCGAACAACGTGGTCGACGTGCTGGGCCGCTTCCTGAACATGAAGGTCGAGCTCTACAACTTCGTCTCCGCGTTGAACTGCGTTCTCGCCCAGCGCCTCGTGCGGAAGATCTGCACCCACTGCCGCGAGCAGATCGACGTCTCGCCTCAGGCGATCGTCGAGGCCGGGCTCGATCCGGCGAGGCTCGACGGCCAGATCTTCTACGAGGGGCGCGGATGTCTCGAGTGCGACGGCACCGGGTTCCACGGCCGTATGGCGATCGCCGAGCTGCTCGACCTCTCCGATCGGATCCGCGGCCTGATTCTCGAACGCCGTCCGGCCGCCGAGATCAAGAAGTCCGCGAAGGAGGAAGGAATGACCTTCCTGCGCGAGGCGGCGCTCGCGAAGGTCTTCGAGGGCTCGACGACCCTGAAGGAAATCAACAAGGTCACGTTCGTCGACTGATGAAGGTCCCTTTTCTTCCTTCCGTCGTTCCGCCGCACGTCTTCTGCCTTCTCGCGGAAGGTGTGACCTGGGCGAACATCCGCCGCGAGCCTTCTCCCGGGTTCGTCGAGTCCCGGCACTTTCCGTATCCACCGAACACCCTCGGCGCCGGGCCTTCGGGAACGCCTCTCTTTTCCCGCGAGGCGATCGCGGAAGCGGTGGACGTCGCGCGGAAGGCCTCCGGCGACCGGCTGTCGAAGGCGTCGGTCGTGTTTCCCGATTCGTGGGCACGAATCCTCCCGATCGATTTCGACACACTCCCCGCCACCCGGGATGCGGTTCGCGACATGGTCGTGTGGAAGTTGAAGAAGCTCCTCCCCGGCATCAGCGAGGACCTGTCGGTCGTCTTCGACGAAATGCCGGCGGCCGGCGACGGGGGGCTCCGCCTCCTCGTCGCCGCCGCTCCTTCGGAGCTCCTTCGTTCGGTCGAGCAGGCGTTCGAGAACGTCGGAGTCCGCGTCGGCGCTCTCGCTCCCGCGAGCCTCGCTCTCTTCGAAGGACTTTCTCCGTTGCTCGGTTCTCTCGCCGGCGGCGACTACGGGTTGATTCACCGATCGCCGGGATCGCTCGTGTTCGTGATCGCGCGCGATGGGAGTCCCGTGTTCTTCCGCCAGCGGCCCGGCGAAGAGGGGGAGGAGGAGCAGGACCAGGAGGTCCGCCTCTCGCTCTCGTACTACCTCGAGAAGCTCCACGGGGGCGGCCTCTCGGCCGTCTACGTTCACGACGCCCTGCCCGGTCGGGAGCTCGCGAGCGTTTCCGCGCTCCCCGTGAAAGCGACTCCGATCTCGGGGCGCCTCTTCTCCGCCGACCCGGGTTTCGACCAGCGGGTGGCCGCCCGGCCGGAGCTTCTTGCCGCCTTCGCGGCGGTTTTCGGAAAGTAGACGCATGCTCGCCGCCGTCTTCAACTTCGCGCGCCGTCCGTTTCGCGACTACCGGCCGGTTTACCTGGTCGCGGGGGGAGCTCTTCTCGTCGGGCTGATCCTCTTCGCTGTCAACGCGAGCCTCTACGGCCGGTTCCGCCGCGAGATGTCCGACACCCGCGACGAGATCGCA
>DASUAD010000524.1:0-2863 GCA_035763965.1 Thermoanaerobaculia bacterium
TGGTTGCCGTAGTACACGAGATCGATGCCCGGGTAGACAGACTCAAACTTCGCCCGGGCGTAGGTCGGGATATTCGTCCGCCAGTTTTTCGGATCGTTTCCCATGAAGTAGTTGGCCTTGCCAGGCAACTCCTCGGCGCTCTCGACTCGTGGGGTCTTGTTGGCGCCGACCAACTTCATCCTCAAGACGGCTGGTGAAACGACTCGCCGGGTTTGGAGCCGGGCTTTCCTAGCCGAGTCCAGAGGGTGCTGCGGATCGTGCGTGGGCGATAACTTTCGCAATGCCAGCACGGCCTCGCCGCCGCGAGCCAGAAACAGCGTATAGCCGGGACCCCGCGACAGGAACTTGACCTGTTCATCGGTCTGCCCCCAATTGGCTTCAAAGCTCAACGGCAGCCGGCCGTACGTCTTCTGCAGACGCGTGATCGGGAATGAGCCGGGGCTGAGAGAACTAGGCGCTTGCGCCGATGCACGAGAACTCTGGCTCAGGATGATCCCGGCCAGGGCCAGGCAGACGAACAGACAAGGGTGAGGTTTCGGTCTCATGGGTTTCTCCATTGGCAGATCACGTTTTCGGTTTGCCGATCCGAATGGTCGGTGACCCCGCGGCCGAGCTGCGAGTGCGAGGGAAGTTCGTTGAGGTGGCCTTTAGAGCGTGCCTATCTCAGTCGATCTCCTGATCGCGCCAGTGATTCATACGCATTAGAACTCGTGGTTCGTCGCGCTGTGGGCAGGATCCTCCGCAGGGCCGGTTCCTCGGCCCCGGTTGGCGACGAGGACTGAGTTGGCTGGAGCGGGAAACGGGGGTCGAACCCGCGACATCCACCTTGGCAAGGTGGCGCTCTACCACTGAGCTATTCCCGCTCGGGGACGCGAAGAATAGCGAACGGGACGGGCGGAATCAAGGCGCCGCGTTACGGGCCAGGCCCCGGCGACGTCTCCGCGAGCTCCGCGATCGTGCCGCCGCAGTGCGCGCAGACTCGCATCATGTTGGCGCCGAACTTCTTCTCGGGAGCGCACTCCTCGCACAGCGGCCGATCGGTGTCACGGCAGACGAAGTGCGCGAGTCGGTCCGTGTGCGTTCGACAGCAGCGCGGCGGTGTGAACTTCGACTTCCGCTTCAGGTCGAAGAGCGGCTTCAACTCCGGCAGCTCACCCGCAACGATCCACTTCCCGTCCGGCGCAAAGACATGGTCGGTTTCGAGGATCTCGCCGGTCCGAATGAGGTTCCGCACCGCGCGCCGGTCCAGAAAGTCATCCTGCCATCCTCCTTTGTCCACGCGGAAGAGCTTCTCGCCGAGAGCGATCGGGTTCGACTTCTCGGCTTCGGCGGCCGCAGCGGCCTTCTCGGCCGCCTCGAACTGGAGCTTTGCGAGAATCTGCGCCTGCTCGCGCGAGGGGAAGTCCATCACCTCGCCGCATTTCGAGCACGGAAAACGCGCACGAACGGGCGGAATCCGGTCGAGCGGGATGGAGAAGCTGCTCGAGCAGCTCGGGCAGGTATAGCCGTATTGCAGCCCGGTTTCCGCCACTCATTCTCCCCGCAGGAGCCGAAACTCTAGCACGCGGAACCGGGCTCGCCGCCCTTTCACGAACGGCGTCGGGGCACGACCGGTCCCTGGAATGCGTCTCGGAGGATCTCGACTTTTCGCCCGTCCGGAGCATCGAGAATCGAGACGACGTCGAAGCGGCACGCGCGAGGAGCCGCGGCGCGCCGGGCGAGCCAGGCCTCCGCCGCCCGGAAGATCCGCCGCTGTTTCTCGAGGGTAACCGCCTCCCCCGGAGATCCGAACCCGAGTCCGCGCCTCCCCTTGACCTCGACGAATGCCACGACGCCGTTCTCGTCGGCGACGAAGTCGATCTCGCCGTGCGCCGCGCGGAAGTTGCGCTCGAGGATCCGGTATCCCGCTTCGAGAAGCGACTTTTCAGCGACCCGCTCCCAATCCCAGCCCTCGCCGCGGAGTCCGGCCGGGCGGCGTGGCAGTCCCGACATCCACGCGACGAGGCGTTCGAAGACCGCGCGGGGCGTCACGGCTTCGCAGCGTCCCGGACGTAGCGCGGCGGCACTCCCTTCGACCAGGGATCGTACGTCCGCGCGAAAACGAGTCTCTCCGAGAGCGGCGGATGGCTGTAGAGCCAGAACCGCACGAACCGGCTCGGCTCCGGATCGGAGAGATTGATCTCTCCCAGGACCTGGAACGCCCCGGCCGCGACGCGGTTCGCGTCGGTCACGATTCCATGGATCGCCTCGATGCCGTAGACGTCCGCCGCGTGCTCGTTGGAGCGCGAATAGCCATTGACGACCGGAAGGGCGAGCTCGCCGAGCACGGCGAGAGCGAGAAGGAGCAGCGGCAGCGACGCCCAGTCGGCGAGCCCGCGGATTCCGAAGGGCCGCCGTTCCTCCCGGAAGATCCGCCGCGTGACGAGATGGATCGCGAAGAGCAGCACGAGCAACAGCAGCGCGAGGAAGACGATCGTCTTGAAGACGTGACGGAGCACGTAGTGACCCATCTCGTGGCCGAAGACGAAGAGCGCCTGCGGCGTCGTCATGCGGGCGAGGGTCGTGTCCCAGACGACGACCCGTTTCGACGTACCGAAGCCGGTCACGTACGCGTTCACGGAGTTGTACTTCTCACTCGCCTCCATGAGGAACATCCGCTCGCGCGGGATCGCGAGCCCGCCGCGCCGGGTCACCTTCTCGATCTCCGACACGAACGCCGGCGCTTTCGTCTCGAGGGGGTCGAAGTCGAAGAACAGCGGATCGACGACGAGCGGAGAGATGAAGACGATGAACACGATGACCGGAAGGGATCCGACCCAGAAGGTCAACCACCAGCGGTGCGGGCTCTTCCGAAGGATTCCGT
>DASUAD010000525.1:0-6606 GCA_035763965.1 Thermoanaerobaculia bacterium
GCGCTCCAGGCGATCGCGGTCGAGAGCGCCGAAGGAGCGGCCGAGTGGATCCACCAGGTCATCCGCGAGCGTTGGGGATTCCCAGACCCGCCGGAGACGACGACCATGGATCGCTTCCAGGCGCGGTATCGCGGAAAGCGCTACAGCGCCGGGTATCCCGCGTGGCCGGAGCTCGCAGACCAGACGGCGCTCTTCCGCCTGCTCGACGGCAGAAAGATCGGCGTCGAGCTGACCGAAGGCTTCATGATGGATCCCGAGGCGTCCGTGTCCGCGCTCGTCGTCCACCACCCGCAAGCGCGTTACTTCGCGGCCTGAGTCGCGGCGGTCGCCTCGCGACCGACGGCTCGAGACTTTTTCGCGGGACCCTGCAACCAACCCGTTCTCCGAGGAGTTCTACAGGTGTGCGCTCCAAACTGGCCGTGTCAGATCGTCACAAAATGGACTCTTGAAACGATGATTCGACTATTGCAATACTTCTTTTCAGAATGATCAACGATCTTGACAGGCAGATCCTGACGATCCTGCAGAAGAACTCCCGGACCTCCAACGCGGAGATCGCCCGCCAGATCGGCCTCGCGCCCTCTGCGGTGTTCGAGCGCATCCGCAAGCTCGAGGAGCGCGGCGTCATCCAGAACTACTCGGCGCGAATCGAGCCGCACGCGGCGGGCCTCGGTCTGGTCGCGTTCACCTTCGTGCGCTCGAACGATCGGCCGGGCGGCATCCAGACGGCCGAGAAGCTCGCCGAAATCCCCGAGGTGCTCGAGGTGCACCACGTCGCGGGCGAGGACTGTTTCCTGGTCAAGGTCCGCGCGGCCGACACCGAGGCGCTCGGCCGGCTGCTGCGCGAGCGGCTCGGAAAGATCGCGACGATCGCCTCGACGCGCACGACGATCGTCCTCGAGACGGTGAAGGAGACCTCCGAGCTGCCCATCGAGGCCGAGGAGGAAGAGGAGGCCGCCAGTGCTTGAGGCGACGACCGGGATCGAGCCGCGGCAGGGAAGGATCGTCGCGGCATTCGCGGCCGTCTACCTGATCTGGGGATCGACGTATCTCGCGATCCGGTTCGCGATCGAGACGATCCCGCCGCACCTGATGGCGTCTGCGCGCTTCCTCGTGGCCGGAGCGATTCTGTACGTGTACGCGCGCCTGCGCGGTGCGCCGCGGCCGACGTTCGCGAACTGGCGCGCCGCGGTGGTCGTGGGCGGACTGCTCCTTCTCGGCGGAAACGGTGCGGTGGTGTGGGCGGAGACACGGGTCCCGTCGGGCGTCACGTCCCTCCTCGTCGCGACGGTCCCGATCTGGATGGCGCTCATCGAGAGCCTGCGCGACGGCGGACGCCGTCCCGCAACGGCCGTCATCGCCGGCCTCTTCCTCGGGCTCGGAGGGCTCGCGCTCCTTCTCGCTCCCGGCAAGCTCGCCGGACGCGTGGACCTCCTCGGCGCCGGCGTGCTCCTCGTGGGGTCGTTCTCGTGGGCTTTCGGATCGCTGCTCTCGCGTACCGCGAAGCTCCCGAAGTCCGGCTTCCTCGCCGCCGCCATGGAAATGATCACAGGCGGCGTCTGGCTCCTTCTCTTCGGCGTCCTCACGGGGCAGGCGGGTCGTCTCACGCTCTCGGCGCTGTCGGCGAAATCTCTCCTTTCGCTCGGCTACCTGGTTCTGTTCGGCTCGCTCGTCGGGTTCACGGCCTACATCTGGCTTCTCGGCGCGACGACCGCGGCGCGGGTCTCGACCTACGCCTACGTCAACCCCGTGGTCGCGGTGCTGCTCGGCTGGGCCTTCGCCGGTGAACCGATGACGCTGCGTACGGCGCTCGCGGCCGCAGTCATCGTGCTGGCGGTCGTGATCATCATCCGATACGGCGCGCGCCCCGCGACCGCTCCCGCTCGCGACCCGGCGCAGCAGCCTGTTGCGCCGGTGGTCCCTCGACAGGCGGCCGCGCGTTGAGGGAACCGGCCCGGCCGATCGCGCGCATCTGGCGCGGCCGGACGCCCGCGTCGAAGGCGTCCGCCTACCTCGACTTTCTCGAGACGAAGGGGCTCTCCGGATATCGCGCCACCCCGGGAAATCGCGGCGTTCAGGTACTGCTGAGGACGGAGAACGACGTCGCCGAGTTCCTGCTGATCACCTGGTGGGACGGCTACGACGCGATCCGCCGCTTCGCGGGCCCCGATCCGGAGCGCGCGGTCTACTATCCGGAGGACGACGACTTTCTGCTCGAGAAGGAGCCCACGGTGAAGCATTACGAGGTCTTCGAGTGACGGCGGCGCTCGACCGCGAGGGTCTGTCGCGATTCGTCGAGCGTGAGCGCGGGCGCTTCGAAGCGCTGCTGACGGAGCTGGTCGAGACGCCCACGGTCTCCTCCGAGGCGATCCATCGCGCCGACATCGACGCCGGCGTGGAGGTCGTTCGCCGGATCCTGACCGAGCGCGGCGCTCGGGTGACGGTCGCGAAGACGAAAGGGAATCCGGTGGTTCACGCCGTTCTGCCCGCTTCGAGCCGCAACGCCCCGTCCGTCACGGTCTACAACCACATCGACGTTCAGCCTGCCTCGCGCGAGACCGAGCCGTGGGAGACGGATCCCTTCCGCCTGGTCCGGAAGGGGGACCGGTACTACGGCCGCGGCTCGACCGACGACAAGGGACCCGCTCTCTGCGCGCTCTTCGGCGCGGTGGCGGCGCGCGAGGCGGACGTTCCGGTCGAGATCCGGTTCCTGTGGGAGTTCGAGGAAGAGATCGGCTCCCCGAACTTCGAAGAGGGCCTCCGCGCCCTCGGTACGCACGCGAAGACCGATTCCGTCCTCGTTGGAGACGGACTCTGGCTCGACAGCCGACACCCCGCGACGACGTCGGGACTGCGCGGGATGCAGAGCTTCCAGCTCGTGCTCGAGACCGGAAAGACGGAGACGCACTCCGGCACGACCGGGGGAGCCGCCCGGAACCCGATCGGAGAGCTCGCGCAGCTCGTCTCCGAGATCTACGACGCGAAGACCGGCCGCGTGAAAATCCCGGGCTTCTACGAGGACGTCGAGCCTCTGTCGCGCCGTGACGCGGAGGACTTCCGGCGCAGCGGTTTTTCGCTCCAGACCTTCAAGAAGGACTTCGGCTTCAAGTCGCTCCGGTCGAAGGACGGCTTCGACGTCCTCAAGCGTCTCTGGGCACAACCGACCTTCGAGATCCACGGCGTGATCGGCGGATACACGGGAGGCGGGGTCAAGGCGATCATCCCGAACCGCGCGGAGTTCAAGGTCTCGTGCCGGCTCGTTCCGGACCAGAAGCCGGAGAAGATTGCGCGGCTCGTCCGGGACTTCGTGAAGCGCCGCAACCCGGACGTGGAGGTGATCGTCGGCGGAAGCGCGCGGCCGTTCCGGGGAGAGACGAGCGGCCCCCATGCCGAAGCGGTGAAGCGCGCGATGCAGTTCGGCTTCGGTAAGCCGGCGGCGTTCATCCGCGGGGGCGGCTCCATCGGCGCGGTCGTGACGTTGAAGGACGTTCTGCGGTGCCCGATCGCGTTCCTCGACGTCTCCTTGCCCGAGCACGGCTACCACGCCCCCAACGAGTTCTTCGACTGGGGGCAGGCGAGCGGCGGCATCGCCGCCTACGCGAAATACTTCGAGGAGCAGGCGTGAACGGCGCGGGGCTCCTCTTCGTCTCGGCGCTCGTCGCGGCGGCCCCGGTGCCGACACGGGACTCGGCCGCCGCCGCGGAGCTCAAACGCGCAACGCAGGAGCTCCTGTCCGCGATCGCGCCGGGCAACTGGTCCGTCTGGGAAAAATATCTCGACGAGTCGATCCTCTACACGGCCGAGGACGGGCGCACGTTCACGAAAGCGCAGCTTCGGGAGGAAATGAGGCCGCTTCCGCCGGGTTACTCCGGGTCGATCGAGGTGGAGAGCGCCGACGTCCGGCAGTACGGCGATACCGCGGTCGTGAGCCACGAGGACCTCGAGCGCGAGGAGGTCTTCGGCCAGAAGCTCGTCAGCCGCTACCACGCCACCGACACGTGGGTCCGGCGCGCCGGCAAGTGGCGCCTCGTCGCCTCCCAGGTGCTCGTCCGTCTCCAGGATCCGGCGCCGGCGACGATCGATCCGAAAGTCCTCGACGCGTACGTCGGACGCTACGAGATCTCGCCGTCGGCGAGCTTTACCGTCACGCGAGAGGGCGACCGGCTGTTCGGCGAGCGAAACGGGCGACCCCGTCAGCCGCTTCTCCCCGAGACCGAGACCGTCTTCTTCACGCCGGGAGCGCCGAGGACCCGCAAGCTGTTCGTGCGCGACGCGGACGGCCGCGTGACGCGAATGATCGACCGGCGCGACGGCCGCGACATCGTCTGGACCCGCGCGGAGGGTCGGTGACAGCCGCAGCACGGGGCGGGGAGCTCACGCTCCTTCTCCGGATCCTCGACGAGGGATACGAGAAGAGAGCCTGGCACGGCCCGAACCTCAAGGGCTCGCTCCGCGGCGTCGGAGTCCAGGAAGCGGTGTGGCGCCCCGGGCCGGACCGGCACAGCATCTGGGACATCGTCCGGCACGCGGCCTACTGGAAGTACGCGAACCGGCGCCGCCTGACGGGGGAGAAGCGCGGGTCGTTTCCGATCGAGGGAAGCAACTGGTTCGCGCCCGCGGATTCGCCGACGGAAAAGGCCTGGCGGGCGGACCTGGCACTGCTCGACGAGCAGCACCGGAGGCTGCGCGACGCGATCCGCGGGCTTCCTCCGAAACGGCTCCACGAAAAGTCGCGCGGCAGCCGCTACGAGGCGACGACCCTCGTCTACGGGATCGCTCATCACGACGTGTACCACACGGGCCAGATTCAATTGCTGAAGCGCCTCTTCCGTGACCGTCGCGGGAGGATCGGACGTGGCTGAGGTCCCGCTCGCCTGCCGGATCGATGCCCTGGACCCGGAGCAGCGCAAGCGGCACGCCGGTCTCCTGCACGAGCTCGCACGAGCGGTGTCGGAAGTCGAGGAGCTCCCCGACGGCCTCTCGTTCCGGTTTCCTTCGAAGCCGTATCTCTTCCTGAGGCTGGCGGAGTGGATGGAGCTCGAGCGCGCCTGCTGCCCGTTCCTCGAGTTCGGCCTGAAGTTCGAGAACCGGCGGCCGACGATGCGGCTCGACCTGCGCGGGCCCGACGGCGTGAAGGATTTCCTGCGGGCCGAGCTTCCGTTCGCGTCGAGCGCCGCCGCGTCGTCCCCGGGAGCGTCGTCGTGAGCCGGCTCGTCGACGTCAGCCACGAAATCGAGCCGGGGATGGTGACGTACGGGGGGCTTCCCGGTCCTGCCGTCTCCGACTTCCTTTCGCGCGAGGCGTCGCGCGGCAAGTACGCGGAAGGCACGACGTTCGCGATCGGCCGCGTGGACATGGTCGCGAACACCGGGACGTACGTCGACGCGCCCTATCACCGGTTCGCCGGCGGAACAGACGTCGGCTCGCTTCCGCTCGAGAAGCTCGCGGATCTCGACGGGATCGTGGTGGACGCGACCCGCATGGGCCGCGGGATCGGACCGGAGGCCTTCGACGGTCTCGAGCTCCGCGGGAAGGCGGTCCTCGTGAAGACCGGCTGGAGCCGCCACTGGAGAACCGCGGTGTATTTCGACGGCCATCCGTATCTCACGCGTCCCGCGGTCGAAGGCCTGCTCGCCGCGCGACCCGCGCTCGTCGGAATCGACTCGTTGAACATCGACGACACGCGTGACGGGGAGCGCCCGGCGCATACGCTCCTCCTCGAGGCGGAGATCCCGATCGTCGAGCACCTGACGAACCTCGAGGCGCTTCCCGCGCGGGGATTCCGTTTCCACTGCGCTCCGGCCGCCTTCCACGGGCTCGGGAGCTTTCCCGTCCGCGCGTACGCGGTCCTCGGCTGAGCGCCGGCTCGCCGGATCCGGCGTCCGGACCCCGGGATTGTCCATATCCGGGAACGCGTTCTCGCGTGGGGAGGCGAACCTGCCGAAGCTCACCGCAGGCCTGGCGCTCGTCGGTTTCGTCGTCGCGTGTCGCGGGGCCGCCCAATCCGCGCCGGAGATCGCGCTGCAGACGGTCCTGACGGGTCTCGACAGTCCGACGGCGATCGCGCACGCGGGCGACGAGCGCCTTTTCCTGACGCTGCAGCCCGGCCGGGTCGTGATCGTGGAAAACGGTCGCCTGCTCTCCCCGCCTTTCCTCGACATCGAGTCGCTCGTCTCGTGCTGCGGGGAGCGCGGACTCCTCGGGCTCGCGTTTCACCCGCGGTATTCCGAGAACGGATTCTTCTTCGTGGACTACACCGACAATGCCGGCGACACCGTCATCGCGCGGTATCGCGTCTCGCCGTCGGACCCGAACGCCGCCGATCCGGCGAGCCGCGCGGTCCTGCTGACGATCGACCAGCCCTTCTCCAACCACAACGGCGGACAGCTCGCGTTCGGGCCGGACGGCTATCTCTACATCGGGATGGGCGACGGCGGCTCCGCGAACGACCCGATGTGCAACGGCCAGCGCGACGAGACGCTGCTCGGGAAGATCCTGCGCATCGACGTGGACGCGAACGTCAATTCGCCGCCTTTCTATGGAATCCCGGCCGACAACCCGTTCGCGGCGCCGGGCGGCCCCCGCGACGAGATCTGGGCGAAGGGA
>DASUAD010000526.1:0-2409 GCA_035763965.1 Thermoanaerobaculia bacterium
CCTGACCCGGAACGGACATCCGTATGCGTTCGTGGACCTCGACCGCGATCCCGGGGTACAGGAGCTGCTGGATCGGTTCGGCGTAGGAGCGGGCGACGTGCCCGTGCTCATCTGCCGTCAAACCGTGGTGCTTCGGAACCCTACCAACCTGCAGATTGCCGACTGCCTCGGCTTCAACGCCGCGATCGACAAGGCCCGCCTCCGCGACATCCTCGTCGTCGGGGGGGGGCCGGCCGGGCTCGCGGCGGCCGTGTACGGTGCCTCGGAGGGGCTCGACGTTCTCGTGCTCGAATCGGCGGCGCCCGGCGGACAAGCCGGCTCGAGCTCCAAGATCGAGAACTATCTCGGGTTTCCGACCGGCATCTCCGGTCAGGAGCTGGCGGCACGGGCTCTGACGCAGGCTGAGAAGTTCGGAGCCGAGCTGATGATCGCGAAAGGAGCCAGACGGCTCTCCTGCGACAAGAGGCCATATACGATCGAGATCGACGACGGGCCGGGCATTCTTGCGCGCACGGTGGTCATCGCGACCGGCGCGCAATATCGAAGGTTGCGCATCGAGAACCTAGAGCGCTTCGAAGGCGCAGGTGTGTACTACGGCGCCACGCCGATCGAGGCGCAGCTATGCCGCGGCGAAGAGGTCATCGTCGTCGGCGGAGGAAACTCGGCGGGACAGGCGGCCGTGTTCCTGGCACAGACCGCCAGGCGCGTCCACGTTCTCGTCCGGGCCGCCGGACTGGCGGGAAGCATGTCGCGGTACTTGATCCGGCGGATCGAAGAGAACCCGACCATCGTCCTCAGGCCCCGAACGGAGGTCGTGGCGCTCGAAGGCATCGATCATCTGGAGCGCGTGAGCTGGCGCGACGATCGGACCGGCGCCGTCACAACGCACGACATCCAGCACCTCTTCTCGATGACCGGAGCGGTTCCGAACACGAGCTGGCTCGGCGGTTGCGTCGCTCTCGACGGAAAGGGGTTCATCAAGACGGGGCCGGATCTGTCACGAGAGGACCTTGCCGCCGCGCGCTGGCCCCTCGCGAGGCCACCGCACCTCCTCGAAACGAGCCTTCCCGGAGTGCTCGCGGTTGGAGACGTTCGCGGGGGCAACGTCAAACGGGTCGCTTCGGCGGTCGGTGAGGGCTCGATCGCGATCACGTTCGTCCACCAGATTCTTCACGAATAGAAGAGAAACCGGCGGCGACCGTGGCGACCTGGTTTGGAGCGGGAAACGGGGGTCGAACACGCGACATGCGACCGGACTGCCGAATCCTGTCCCGCCTTTCCCGGAGCTCCGGAAACCACCCGTTGGAGCTTCGAGCACTGCCGCCGTCGAGGGCACCCGAACAGGAGAGGAGTCGGGCCTTCGAGCGGACGGCGAAGGATCTCGCGAGGGGCGAATTCGACTCTGGCTCGCACTCTCCAGCGTTTCGAGTCGGTTGGAGATGGCAGCGGTTTCGGGATCATCGAACCGGTAGCAGGACCGCGGGCCGACAAGTGAGGGAGAGACGGACCCCGATCGATCCGAACCCGTAACCTCGATCCGGGTATCCGTGCGATCGACTCTACTTGTCCATCGTCAGCACGACCCGGAACCTTGCATCGCCGCTCATCATCCGCTCGTACGCCTCTGCTGCGCGCTCCAGCGGGAAGGGCTCGTTCATCGAGCGCACACCCGTCCGGACTGCGAACGCCATCGTGTCCTCGGAGTCGATCGCGCGGCCGGACGCCCAGCCCGCGATCGAGCGCCGGCCGCCGATCAGGAGGCCGGCCGGAACCGTAAGCGGATCCTGAGGCGCTCCCACGACCATGAGCCTCCCGTCGATGCCGAGGCCCCCGATCACCGCCGTCATCGCCGCTCCGCTCGTCGCGGTCGCGAGGATCGCCCGGGCACCGCCGAGCTGCGTTAGCGCGGCTGCCGGATCCTGCGCCTGGCTGTCGATGTAAAGGCGCGCACCGAGCTTGCGCACGAACGGCTCCTTGTCGGAGCCTCGCGCGATCGCGATCGTGTCGAAGCCCATCCGGGAGGCGAACTGGACGCCGAGATGGCCGAGCCCGCCCACGCCCAAGACCGCGACGCGATCGCCCGGCCGCGCCCCGCTATGCCGCAGCGCCATGAACGTCGTCACGCCCGCGTCCATCAAGGGGGCCGCCTCGAGCGCTGAGAGACCCTCGGGGATCCGCGCGAGCGCGACCGCCGGAGCGACGACGTGATCCGCGTATCCGCCGTCGGCCGAGATCCCCGAGACCATCGGCCGGACCGTGCAGAACAGGAAGTCGCCGCGCCGGCAGCTATCGCAGTACCCGCAGTGCCCGCCGTGCCAACCGATGCCGACGCGGTCACCCGGCTTCCACGAGAGGACGCCATCGCCCACCGCGTCCACGACGCCGGCGATCTCGTGGCCCGGCACTCGG
>DASUAD010000527.1:0-3228 GCA_035763965.1 Thermoanaerobaculia bacterium
TCGCCTTACCTGATCGCAGAGCCGGCCGGCAAAGGCTGGGCGATCACGTTCGTCGACGACCCGAACTTCCGCGGGTTCTGGCTCGGGACAGAGCTCCTTTTCGGGAACGCAGCGATCCTGGCGCCGTCGTTCCAGCCGGAAGTCGGGAATCGATAATGGGGAATCGAAACGGGAGCGCCTCCCCCGGGCGCGCCGGCCTCGATTTTCGATTTCCGATTACCGATTCCCGCGTCAGGCGTCGTTTCCCGTTTTCCGTTTCCCGTTTCCCGGCTTCTTCATTCGCGACCGAATCGCCCGCGCCGCGTCACGGATCTCGTTCGCCGACGGTTTGAGGCCCCCGATGCCCGGATCCTCGCGCCGATAGCGCACGATCCCGTCGACGACGGTCGCGGCGACGTTCTCGCGCCCCATCGAATAGACGATCGTTCCCCAGTGAGACGGAGACCAGTCGGCGGGGAGCGACCACCCCGCCTCGGGATCGAGAACGGCGAGGTCCGCGCGCGCGCCGGGCACGAGCCCCTCCGGCGCGTCGAACCCGAGCGCCGCCGCGCCCTGGATGGTCGCCATGCGGAGGACTTCGAAGGAGGAGATCGGGTCGTCGCTGTGCGTCCGTGGCAGCAGCGCCGCGAGCCGCATTTCCCGAAACGGATCGAGCAGGTCGTTGCACGCCGCGCCGTCCGAACCGATCGCCACGCGGACGCCGGCTCGGCGAAGCTGCGGCACCGGACAGACGCCCGACCCGAGCTTCAGGTTCGACCAGGGGCAGTGGGCCACGGTCGCGCGCCTCTCGGCAAGGAGGCGGAAATCCCGCTCGTCGGTATGGACCGCGTGCGCAACGCAGGTCCTCGGACCGAGCAGACCGACGGCGTCCAGGTAGTCGAGGTTTCGCCGTCCGGTCCGGCTTTCCACGAGCGCGCACTCCGCCCGGTTCTCGCTCGCGTGCGTGTGCACGAGGAGACCGCGGTCCCGTGCGAGCCGCGCCGCGGCGCGGAGAAGCTCGTCCGTGCACGCCACGGCGAAGCGGGGCTGCACTGCGACCGAAAGGCGGCCGTTCTCGCGGCCGTGCCACGCCGTGAGCAGCCGCGAGGTCTCGGCAAGCCCTTCCTCCGCGGGGGCGCGGAGATTCGCCGGCGTGGTCTCCGGATCGTCCATCAGCACGTTTCCGCCCGTGTAGCGAATCCCCGCGGCCGCCGCCGACTCGAAGAGCGCGTCGGAGTGCCGGACGGTTCCCATGTCGAGGAGGGCGACGACGCCGGCCGAAAGGCATTCCGCGATCCCGAGCCTCGCGGAGATCGACATCGTCCAGGCATCGTGAGCCGCTTCACCCGGCCAGACGTGAGACTCGAGCCATGGCAGCAGCTCGAGGTTCTCCGGCCCGTTGCGAAGGAGGGTCTGACACAGGTGAAGGTGCGCTTGAACGAACCCCGGCAGCACCCAGCGCCCGCGGGCGTCGAGACGCTCGACGGGTTCGCCCTCCTTCGTCGCTTCCTTCGCGAGCCGCTTTGCCTCCGGGCCGGTCGCGCGAATGCGGCCGGCGGCCGCGTAGAGATCGGTGTCCGGCTGGACGTCGGCCGGCGTGGTCAGCCCGAGGAGCGTGCCCCCCTCGATCAGAAGCCGGCTGGGGACAGACCCCAATTTCCAATTCTCCTTACCGTTTCGCTCGGACGACCCTGGAAATCGGGGTCTGTCCCCTACGACGCAGTCACGCGGCGGATCATCACGAGCGTGCGGTCGTCGGCGAACGGCTCGCCCTGGGCGTGGTCCTCGAGCTCCTTCAGAAGCGCTTCCTCGATCTCGGTCGTCGGGCGGCCGATCTGCTTGCCGAGAAAGTCTTTCAGCCGCGGGAAGCCGAACTCCGACCCGTCGGGGCTGTTCGCCTCGGTCACCCCGTCCGTGTAGAGACACAGCAGGTCGCCGGGGGTGAGCGAGAACTTCGAGGACCCGTAGGGGCGCCCCGGAAAGAGCGCGAGCGGGAGCCCGTGGGAAGGAAGCTCCACCATCGAACCGTCTTTCCGGAGCAGGATTCCGGGGTTGTGACCCGCGTTCGTGTACTCGACTTCCCCCGTCGAAGGATCGAGCAGCAGGAGGAAGAACGTGATGAAGCGGTCGGGACCGGTGCGGCGCGAGATCGCCTCCGAGAGGCGTCCCGTCATCTCGGCGACGGGCACCGACTCGTCGGCCCATGCGTGGAACGACGCCTGCAGCGACGCCATCAGGAGCGCCGGACCGACCCCCTTTCCGCACACGTCCGCGATCGCGGCATACGTCCTTCCGTCGGAGCGCAGGCGGAAGTCGAAGTAATCCCCGGAGACCTGGCGCGACGCGGTGTTCGAGCCGTGGAGCTCGTAGCCCGCAATGGTCGGCGGGTTCTCGGGGAGCAGGCGCTGCTGGATCTCGCGCGCGAGGGCGAACTCGCGGTCCATCTGCTTCTTTTCGGCCGCCTCCGCCATGAGCCGGGCGTTCTGGATCTTGGCCGCGGCGACGTTCGCGAGCGACGTCAGGAGCCGGAGGTCCGCTTCCTCGAACGAGCGGTGGCCGACCTGGCTGTCGACGTAGATCAATCCCACGACCTCCCCTTCGTTCTCGAGCGGCGCCGCCAGAACGGACTTGATCCCGGAGAGGCGGATCGAGTCGGCGAGCGAGACGCCCGAGCCCGTCGACGTGTCCATCAGGATGAGTCCGTTCCGCTTCTCGACGACCTGGTTGACGAGGGTCTTCGAGAGCCGGATGTCCTCGGCCGACATGCCTTCGGCGACCCGAACGACCGCGGGGATCAGCTCGTTCGTCACACGCGACCGCAGGAGCACGACGCCGCGGTCCGGCATCAGGGTCTCGAAGACCTTGTCCATGAGGAATTTCAGCAGCTCGTCGACCGAAACGTCGCGGAGGAGCTCGATCGTGAGCTCGTTGACGACGCGCAGCGACTCGATCAACTTCGAGAGTTGCTCGGCCGGAAGTCGGGGATCAGTCTCCTGGTGCTGGGCGCGCAACAGCTCCGCTGACGCCTTCAGGATCGTGTTGTCGAGAGAGTCCGCGCCGCCCGCCTCGATCCGAACGCGGGTCGTCGATTCCGATTCGAGCTTCAGTGTCACGCCGCCGAGAGTGATCCGGTCCCCCGCCTTGATCGGCTGCGGAGCCGCGAGCCGCTCGCCGTTCAGGAAGGTCCCGTTGCGTGAGCCCAGGTCCTCGACGGAGAGGCCTCCGTCGTCGTCTTTGACGATCCGGGCA
>DASUAD010000528.1:0-8612 GCA_035763965.1 Thermoanaerobaculia bacterium
GCAGTACCTGATCATCTGGTCGGGGAACCTGCCGGAGGAGATTCCCTGGTACCTGCGACGGCTCCAGGGCGGGTGGGGCTGGGTCGGGGCGGCGCTCGTCCTGTTCCACTTCGTCCTCCCCTTCCTGCTCCTGCTGCCGGCATCGGCGAACCGCAACCCGCGGATCCTCGCGGCCGTCGCCGGACTCGTCGTCCTCATGCGTCTGGTGGACGTCTTCTGGCTCACGCAGCCGGCTTTCGCCGGATCGCGCTTCCGCCTCCACTGGATGGACCTCCTGGCGCCGATCGGCATCGGAGGGTTGTGGCTCGCCGTCTTCCTGTGGCAGCTCGGCAAGCGCCCGCTCCTCCCGATGAACGATCCCGAAATGCTGCAAGCGGTTGCCCATGACTGAGGATCATCGCGGGGACAGGCCCCACGGGCCTGCACCCGCCTCCGAACTCAGCCGCGGGGACAGGTCCCTCGGACCTGCACCCGGAGTGCCCGGGGTCTCGCCCGACCCGAATCAACCCGCGCCCGAGGGGGGACACGAGAGGTCCGATGTCTCGATTTCCGGGATCGTCAGGTTCGGAGTGGGTCTGGCGATCGCCGCGGCCCTCGTCAGTGTCGCGCTGTGGGGACTCTTCCAGTGGTTTCAGGCCCGCGAAGTGAAGCGCGATCAGCCGGTGCCGCCGATGGTCGCCGCGAGCCTGCGCCGGACCCCGCCCGAGCCGCGCCTCGAGCCGGACCCGCTCGCACCGCGCGCCGCCGCGCAGGCGCGCGAAGACGCCATCCTCGCGTCCTACGGCTGGGTCGACCGGAAGGCCGGGATCGCACGGATCCCGATCGACCGCGCGATGGAGCTCCTGGTCGAGAAGGGATTACCGCCGTCGAAGCCCATGGTGCCGGCAACGACGGTGACGCCAATTGCGCCGGGGCCGGTAGACGGGAGACGGAAGACGGGAGACGAAAGAAAGGTCGTGGCGCCGTGAAGAGGCTCGCGTTGTTGCTCGCCTTGCTCGCGGCGCCCTCCTTGTGGGCCCAGTCCGCGCCGGACGGGCGGCCTCCGATCCTCCGCGGCGTCGACATCGAGCAGCACCTCAACCGACCGCTCCCGCTCGACATCGAGTTCAAGGACGAGGCGGGCCAAACCGTCCGCCTGCGGGACTACTTCGGAAAGCGGCCGGTCGTGCTCGTCCTCGCCTACTACGATTGCCCGATGCTCTGCACCCAGGTCCTGAACGGGCTCGTGTCGGCGATGAGAGTCCTCTCGTTCGACGCCGGCCGGGAGTACGAGGTCGTCACCGTCAGCTTCGATCCCCGCGACGACCCTTCCGACGCGCGCGCGAAAAAAGAGCCCTATGTCGCGCGATACGGGCGGCCGGGCGCGGCCGGCGGCTGGCACTTCCTGACCGGCGCGCCCCGGTCGATCGCCGCACTGACGAATGCGGTCGGGTTCCGATACGTCTGGGACGAAAAGATCGGCCAGTTCGCGCACGCGAGCGCCGTCTACGTCGCGACGCCGGAGGGGCGCCTCGCGCGTTATTTCTACGGAATCGAATACGCGCCGCGCGATCTGCGCCTCGCGATCGTCGAAGCGTCCCGCGGAAAGATCGGCACGCCCGTCGACCAGCTGCTGCTCTTCTGTTACCACTACGACCCGGCGACCGGGCGATACGGCGCGGTCGTGATGAACATGGTCCGGGCCGGCGGTGTCGTGTTCGTCCTGATTCTCTCCACCTTCCTTTTCGTGATGTGGCGGCGGGACCGGAGGAGGGACGCATCCCGTCTCCCGTCTCCCGTCTCCCGTCTCCCGGGGAACCCGTGAAAGAGACCTTTCCGCTATTTCCGCAGCGGGCCTCCACGCTCGCGGGTCAGGTGGACGCGCTGTACTTCTACCTGATCGCGGTCAGCGTCCTCTTCACGCTCCTGATCGCGATCGCGATCATCTACTTCGCGATCAAGTACCGCCGGCGCTCCGAGTCCGAGCTCCCGCGCGGCGTCGAGGGGTCCCTCACGCTCGAGATCGCCTGGTCGGTCATCCCGCTCCTGATCGCGCTGTCCTTCTTCTTCTGGGGGGCGAGCATCTTCTTCGCGATCAACCGGCCGCCGAACGACGCTCTCGAGGTCTCCGTCGTGGGGAAACAGTGGATGTGGAAGTTCCAGCATGCCGACGGGCAGCGTGAGATCAACGAGCTCCACGTCCCGGTCGGCCGTCCCGTACGCCTCACGATGGCCTCGGAAGACACGATCCACAGCTTTTACGTGCCGGCCTTCCGGGTCAAACGGGACGTGCTGCCCGGACGAATCTCGACGATGTGGTTCGAGGCGACCCGCACCGGGCGCTTCCACCTCTTCTGTGCCGAGTACTGCGGGACCAAGCACTCCGGGATGATCGGCTGGGTCGAGGTGATGGATCCCGTCGACTTCCAGGCCTGGCTCGCCGGGGGCTCGGGAAGCGAGTCCCTCGCCTCGGCCGGATCGAAGCTCTTCGCGCAGCACGCGTGCAACACCTGCCATCGCTCCGACTCGCTCGCGCGCGGGCCGAACCTCGAAGGCCTCTTCGGCAAGCCCGTCGCGCTCCAGGACGGCCGGACGGTCACCGCGGACGAGACTTACATTCGCGAGTCGATCGTCATGCCCAACGCGAAGATCGTGGCGGGCTTCCAACCGATCATGCCGACGTTCCAGGGTCTGATCAGCGAGGAGGGACTCCTGCAGCTCGTCGCCTACGTCAAGTCGCTCTCGAAGGCCGCGCCGTCGCCGGGAGGAGTCGTGCCGCCCGTCGCAGCGCCCGGCGCGGGCCAGCCGTTCACCCCCGGCCCGCAACCTCCCAGGGAGAGGACGCAACCTCCGGCAGAAAGGAACCGATGAGCGCCGTCACCGTTCCCCCGACAACCGAGCCGGTCGCACCTCCGCGCGTGCACTACCTGAACTCGCGCTACGGCCTGAAGTCGTGGCTGTTGACCCGCGACCACAAACGCATCGCGCTTCTCTATCTCGCGTCCGTGACGGTCTTCTTTTTCATCGGCGGGCTCTTTGCGCTGCTCATCCGGCTCGAGCTGCTGACGCCGGCGGGCGACCTCGTGCAGTCGGAGACCTACAACAAGCTCTTCACGATGCACGGGATCGTCATGATCTTCTTCTTCCTCATTCCGTCGATCCCGGCGGTCCTCGGGAACTTCTTCATCCCGATGATGATCGGCGCCCGCGACCTGGCCTTCCCGCGCCTGAACCTCCTCTCCTGGTACATCTTCGTCGTCGGGGGCCTGTTCACGCTGTGGGCCGTGGTCCACGGAGGCGTCGACACCGGGTGGACCTTCTATACGCCGTACAGCACGACCTACTCGAACTCCTACGTGGTCGTGACGGCTATCGGCATCTTCATCACCGGCTTCTCGTCGATCCTGACCGGCTTGAACTTCATCGTCACGGTCCACACGATGCGCGCGCCCGGGCTGACGTGGTTCCGGCTCCCCCTCTTCGTGTGGTCGCACTACGCGACCAGCCTCATCATGGTCCTCGGCACACCGGTCGTCGCGGTGACGATCCTGATGGTGGGAGTGGAGCGGCTGTTTCACCTCGGGATCTTCGATCCGAAGCTCGGAGGCGACCCGATCCTCTTCCAACACCTCTTCTGGTTCTACTCGCACCCGGCCGTCTACATCATGGTGCTGCCCTCGATGGGCGTGGTGTCGGAGATCGTGACGACCTTCTCGCGCAAGAACATCTTCGGATACAAGTTCGTCGCGTTCGCATCGATCGCGATCGCGGTGCTCGGGTTCCTCGTGTGGGGCCACCACATGTTCGTTTCGGGCCAGTCGGTCTACGCCGGAATGATCTTCTCGATCCTGTCGTTCCTCGTGGCCATCCCTTCGGCGGTGAAAGTCTTCAACTGGACCGCGACGATGTACAAGGGGTCGATCTCCTACCGGACGCCGATGCTCTACGCCTTCGGCTTCATCGGGCTTTTCACGATCGGCGGACTGACGGGACTCTTCCTCGCGACGCTCGGCGTGGACGTCCACGTGACCGACACGTACTTCATCGTCGCGCACTTCCACTACATCATGGTCGGCGGCGCGATCATGGGATACATGGGCGGGATCCACTACTGGTGGCCGAAGATCAGCGGGAAGCTCTACCCCGAAGGGTGGGCGCGGTTCGCGGCCCTCGTGATCTTCGTCGGGTTCAACCTGACGTTCTTCCCGCAGTTCGTTCTCGGCTACCTCGGGATGCCGCGCCGCTACCACGCCTATCCCGAGGAGTTCCAGGTGCTGAACGTCATGTCGACGGCGGGCGCGTCGATCCTCGGCATCGGCTACCTGCTTCCGCTCATCTACCTCTTCTGGTCGATGCGGTACGGCAAGGCAGCGCCCGCGAACCCCTGGGGCTCGACCGGACTCGAGTGGGACACCCCTTCTCCACCGCCGACCGAGAACTTCGCGGTGACTCCGGTGGTGCGCGGCGAGCCGTATCACTACTCCCACGAGGAGGTCGAAATCGTTGGCTGACGCGACTGCTCCGGCCGCTCCGGTGACGACCTCCGCCCACGGCGGCTCGCCCGAGCTGCAGCATCAGTTCGACACGGTCGATCAGCAGCGGGAGGCGTCGTCCTTCGGGATGTGGGTCTTCCTGGTGACCGAGATCCTCTTCTTCGGCGGGCTGTTCCTGGCGTACACGGTCTACCGGCACACGTATTCGCAGGCGTTCGCCGAAGCGAGCCGCCACCTCGACATCACGCTCGGCACTTTCAACACGGCCGTGCTGATCGTGTCGAGCTTGACGATGGCGCTCGCGGTCTTCTCCGCCGCGACCGGCCGCCGCAAGGCCATCGTCGTCTTCCTGCTGGCGACGATGGCGCTCGGAGCCGTCTTCCTCGGCGTCAAGGCGGTCGAGTACTCCCACAAGTTCCACGACCACCTCGTGCCCGGACCCTCGTTCCACTTTCCGGGACCCGACGCCCGGCCCGCCGAGATCTTCTTCTCGCTCTATTTCACGATGACGGGCCTGCACGCCGTCCACATGGTCGTCGGGATCGGACTCCTGACGGCGCTCGTTCTCCAGGCGCGCAAGGGCCGTTACACGCCGGAGTACCACACCCCCGTCGAGGTCTGCGGCCTGTACTGGCACTTCGTGGACATCGTGTGGATCTTCCTTTTTCCGCTTCTCTACCTGATCGGGAGACACATCCACTGATGGCGCAACACGTCGTCCCGCGCAAGGTCTACTTCGCCGTGTTCACGGCGCTCATCGTCCTCACCGCCACCACGACGGGCGTGTCGTTCCTCGACCTCGGACCGTGGAACACGGTCGTCGCCCTGGGAATCGCTTTTCTGAAGGCGACCCTCGTCGTCCTCTTCTTCATGCACGTCAGGTACAGCCCCCGGCTCACGCAGATCACGATCGCGGGCGGCCTCTTCTGGCTCGCGATCCTGATCGCGCTGACTCTCTCGGACTTCATGACGCGGGGCTGGCTGCCGACCCTTCAGAAACTCGGGCCGTGAGGCACCTACCGTGCTCGACATGGCCCGAAGGAGCGGTCTATGACGGCAGGGTCTGACCCTTCGGCGGAGTTGACCGGCGTCGCGTCCCAGTCGGACCTCGTCGCCTATCAGGCGGGCGCGGTCGTGAGCCGGACCCTGGTCAAGAGTCCGGGCGGGACCGTGACGGCGTTCGCCTTCGACGCCGGCGAGGGACTCTCCGAGCACACCGCGCCCTTCGACGCTCTCGTGCTGATGATCGAAGGTGAAGCCGAGATCTCGATCTCCGGAAAGCCATACTCCCTCCAGGGCGGCCAGCTCCTGAAGCTTCCTGCCGGGCAGCCCCATGCTCTGAAGGCGATCACTCCGTTCAAGATGTTCCTCGTCATGATCAAGGTCTGAAAATCGCGGCCTGATAACCTTTCCCCACGACTTTCGAAGGCCGGGACGCGAACCCGAAGACGGGGTCGTCCCTCTCCCACTACGAGCTCCTCCGCAAGCTCGGTCAGGGAGGGATGGGAGAGGTCTTTCTCGCGCAGGACACCCGGCTCGGACGCAAGGTCGCCCTGAAGCTCCTCCCCGAGGGACTTCTGTCCGACAAGGAGATCCGCCGCCGTTTCGCCCAGGAGGCAAGGACGGCCTCGGCTCTCAACCACCCGAACATCGTCACGATCTACGACATCGGCTCGGCCGACGGCCGGGACTTCCTGGCGATGGAGTACGTCGAGGGACAGAGCCTGCGAGACGTTCTCGAAGCCGGACAGCTGGACGTGCGCCGCGCGCTCGACCTGACGGCGCAGGCGGCTTCGGCTCTCGCGGCCGCGCACGAAGCGGGAATCGTTCACCGCGACATCAAGCCGGAGAACCTGATCGTCAACCGCGGCGGTCAACTCAAGATCCTCGACTTCGGCCTGGCGAAACTGGTCGAACGACAGACGGCGCCGCTCCTGGCGAGCAGCCTCGAAACCCTGGCCGAGACGCCGCAGCCGACCTCGCAGGGACGGACGGGGACCGGCGTCATCCTGGGAACGGTCTCGTACATGTCCCCGGAGCAGGCGCGGGGCCAGCCCGTGGACCACCGCACGGACATCTTCTCGCTGGGTCTCGTTCTCTACGAGGCGTTGACCGGTAGCCGCCCGTTCTCCGGCAAGAGCGCCGTCGAGACGCTCCACGCGATCATCAACGAGGAGCCGGTTTCCGCGATCGAGCGTAACCCGCGGGTTCCGCTCGAGGCCGTCGACATCCTCGGAAAGGCCCTCGCGAAGGACCCTGCCGAGCGTTACCAGCACGCCGCGGACTTCGCGCTCGACCTGCGCCGCGCGCGGCGAGTGTTCGAGTCGGGGATCTCGCGCCCGGGTCTTCCCGTGGCTCCGGCACAGGCCCCCCGGCCGCGGCCCCTCCTCTGGGCCGTCGGCGCGGTCGCTGCGGCCGCGCTGGTCGCGGGTGCATGGTACGTGGGCCGCTCGGGCGCACGACCCGCCGGACCGAATCTCGCCGACGTGACCCTCACGCCGCTCACGAACGATCCGGGATACGAAGGCGAGCCGACGTTCTCAGCCGACGGCGAGACGATCGCCTACGTCTCCGACCGGACCGGCAACTTCGAGATCTTCCTCAAACAGGTCTCCGGCGGCCCCGACGTCAACGTGACCAACAGCCCCGCGGACGACGTCCAGCCCGCTTTCTCCCCCGACGGAAAGCAGATCGCGTTCGTCTCGACGAGGCAGAGCCTGAGAGATCTCCGTTACGAGAACTTCGGGGTTCCCGCCACCGGCGGCGACATCTGGGTGATGCCGGCGCTCGGCGGCAACGCCCGGCGGATCGCCCAGTCCGGGAACTTTCCCTCCTGGTCATCCGACGGGTCGTCCATCGTGTACATGGCTGGAGGGGACTTCAACAAGAAGATCTACCGGGTTCCGGCCGCCGGAGGAGAGGCGAAGGAGATCCCCATCCAGCACGCGAGCGGCCCGGGTCGCGGTGGCGGTCGGTACCTCCTCTACCCTTCGCTCTCTCCGGACGGAAGATGGCTTCTCTTTCAGACCACGGGCGGAGCCTTCGTCGTCGGCAGCGGCGGCGGCGAAGCGAAGCACCTTGGCAATGGCCGCCGTCCGGTGTGGGCCCCGGACGGTCGCTCGATCGTTTATTCGACCGGCGAAGCCGGAAAGAATTCCTCGCTCTGGAAGCTTCCGTTCTCGACGACGAAGGGGACGGCCGAGGGAAGAGGCGAACCGCTGACCGTCGGCATCGCCCCGAACACGCAGGCGTCGATTGCCGGCGATGGTAAGCAGATCGTGTTTACGGCGCTCGAGCAGACGTTCAACCTCGAAACAATTCCCCTCGACGCGGAAGCGGGGCGCGTGACGGGCGAGGTGAAGGAGCTCACGGCGGGCCGGAACGACATCCAATTCAAGACGTTCTCTCCGGACGGCCGTTCCGTCGTATACGGAAAGGACGGACGGATCTGGCGACTGGACGCGGGACAGCCGGCGTACCCGTTGACGGACGACCCGGCGTTCGACGACGGAGCGGCGCAATGGTCGCCGGACGGACGCTCCATCGTTTTCACGAGAGCCCCGGCGGGAGAGCCGCGGCAGCCGGCGCTCTGGATGATGGCGTCCGACGGCGCGGGCCCTCGACTCCTGGTGGAGAAAGCGCGCGTTCCGAGCTGGACGCCGGACAGTCGCGGCGTCGTTCACCTCTCGACCGCGGACGACTATCTGTACCTCTACGACATCGCGACCGGCCGCAAGCGAAGAGTGAGCGGCGAGCCGACTCTGGCACCGTTGAACATCGTGAGTCCCGACGGGAAGTGGGTGATTTATCAGTCTTCGGCCGAAGCGGACATTTCGATTCGCGCCCACTCGATCGAAGGTGGAGAGACCCGGGTCGTCGTCTCGGAGCCCGGCCAGGGGCTGATGCATCCGCTCGTTTCGCCGTCGGGCAACTGGTTCTACTACCAGCCCAATCACAAGAATCTCTACCGGATCCCCGGGCCGGCTCAGGGATGGCGGAAGGCGGAGCCCCAGAAGGTGACGAACTTCCCGGAGTCCGGGCTTTTCATCGAGGACCCGCGCCTTTCGATGGATGGGAAGCAGCTGATCTACTCGCGCGGGAAGATCATCGGAGACCTCTGGCTCTACCGGTTCCCGAAGA
>DASUAD010000529.1:0-5817 GCA_035763965.1 Thermoanaerobaculia bacterium
GCCGCGACGAAGAGACCCGCGGCCGCAAGGACCCGCTTCTCGCGCTTCATCGGCGCAGAGAATAGAGTGCCAGGTCTCCACTTGCCACATTGAGGGTCAGATCTCCACTTGCCACATTTGCCGTCATTGCGAGAAAAGTAAACTGCGCGACGTGCTCCAGGCCGCTGCGCAGGTCATCCGTTTCTCGCTCGCCCTCTGGGTGGGCGGTACGCTCATGGTGGTGATGGCGGCTCCGCTCCTCTTCCGGGAGATTTCGTCGCGCGATCTCGCCGGGCGCATCTTCGGCGAGCTCCTGCGCCGGTTCGAGGCGGTGAAGCACGTCCTGTCGCTCCTTCTCGTGCTCGCGGTATTCGTACAGCTCGAAGTCACGCGCGCCCTCGGGGGGCGCTCTTTCGTGATGGGGGTCGGGATCTTCGTCGCGGTCGCGACGAACGTGTATCTTGCGATGGTCGTTCGCCCGCGAATGGGATACATGCGGATGAAGGTCGGATCGTTCGACGATGCCCTGCCGGACGATCCCTGGCGCCTCCGTTTCGACAGGCTCCACCGTCGCTCGACCCGGGTCCTGGTGCTCGGCTGGGTCGCGGCGGCGGTCGCGCTGGCGGCGCAGCCGTGATCGACCTGCGCAGCGACACGGTGACGAAGCCGTCGGCGGAGATGCGCCGCGCAATGGCCCAGGCCGACGTCGGCGACGACGTCTTCGAAGAGGATCCGACGGTTCGGCGTCTCGAGGAAGCCGTCGCGGAGCTCGTCGGCTTCCCGGCGGCGCTCTTCACGCCGAGCGGCACGATGGCGAACCAGATCGCGATGCGGATCCTCGCGCTGCCCGGCACCGAGGTGATCCTCGAGGAGAGGTGCCACCCGTTCCATTTCGAGATGGCCGGCATGGCGGCGCTGTCCGGATTGTTCCCGCGTCCGGTGCCGTCGCGCGGAGGGCTCCCCGAGCCGGACGTCGTTCTCGCCGCGGTCCAGCCCGACGTATCGTACAAGCCGAGGACCTCCCTTCTCTTCATCGAGAACACCCACAACCTCTGGGGCGGCCGGGCGTACCGGCGACGCCAGATCGAGCCTCTGCTCGCGGCGGCACGGGGGGCGAAGCTCGCCGTTCACCTCGACGGCGCGCGGCTCTGGAACGCCGCGGCGGCGACGGGGGAGAGCGAGAGCGAGCTCGCGCGCGGTTTCGACTCGGTGACTGTGACTTTCTCGAAGGGTCTGGGCGCGCCGGTGGGATCGGCGATCCTTGGCTCGGCCGCGTTCGCGAGGGAGGCGAGGCGCGTCCGCAAGCTCTTCGGAGGAGGAATGCGGCAGGTCGGCGTGCTGGCGGCGGCGGCGATCGTCTCGCTGCGAAACCGCGGCCGGCTCGCGGAGGACCACGCGCGCGCGAAGAGGCTGGCGACGGCGCTCGCGGAGCTGCCGGGTATCCGGATCGACGGCGCGGCCGTCGAGACGAACATCGTGATCTTCGACGTCGCCGACGCGCGATCCTTCGTCGCAAGGTTGAAAGAGAGAGGCGTGCTCGCGTCCGGAATTTCCGCGACGACCGTGCGGCTCGTGACGCACCTGGACATCGACGACGCCGGAATCGATCGGGCGATCCAGGCGATCCGGTCGGCCGCGAACGCCGTCTAGGGACGGGACAGGCCGCGTGACCTCACTCGAGAGGCTCGCGCGCGAGTATGGAAGCTCGCGCTCTCTCGCCGCCCGGCTCGCGGACGTGCGACCACCCCGCAGCCCCCGGGCCGAGGCGGCTCTGGAGACGGTGGTCCGCGACAGTTCGGGTCCGCGGATCTCGATCGGAGGCGGGCCGCTGCGCGCTCATCCGAGCTTCTGGAATCTGAATCTCGCTCTGTTTCCGAACGTGGACGTCGTCGGTGATGCACACCATCTGCCGTTTGCGCCCGCAAGCCTCGGCGCGGTCCATTGCGAGGCAGTTCTCGAGCACCTCGAGGATCCGGGACGCGCCGTTGCCGAGATGTTGCGAGTTCTGAAGCCCGGTGGATACGTTTTCGCCGCGACCCCCTTTCTGCAGGTTTTCCACGGATATCCGGACCACTTTCAGAACTTCACGCTTGCCGGCCATCGCCGCCTTTTCGAACGTTCGGGGTTCGAGATCCTCGATAGCGGCGCGTGCGTGGGTCCGGCGTTCACCCTGGTCGACATCACGTCGAACCTTCTGCGGGAGTACGTGCCGATCCGCGTGTTGAGCCGGATCGGATGGGTCGTCACGCGGGTCGTCGGACGTGTCGTCGTCCAGCTCGACCGTCTCCTGCTTCGTTCACCGGCGTCCCACGTCGTGGCTTCCACGACGTTCGTTCTGGCCTGCAAGCCGTGAACGGGCGCCGGTTGGACGCTTGAGCCTAGCCTCGTGTGCGCGCGATCAGATCGATCTCGAGCGTCGCGCCGGCCGGCAGGGCCGCGACGATGACCGTCGCACGCGCCGGGCGGTGGTCGCCGAACCGGCGCGCGTAAACCGCGTTCATCGCCGCGAAGTCCTCGGCGCGGATCAAGTAAACGGTCGTCTTCACGACGTCGCGGAAGGAGAGTCCCGCCTCGCGCAGGACCGCCTCCAGGTTGTCGAACACCCGCTCGGCCGATACCTCGAGGCCTCCCTCGACGAGACGGCCGGTCGCCGGATCGAGCGGCACCTGTCCGGACGCGAAGAGAAATCCGCCGTCGGCGACCGCCTGGGAATACGGCCCGATCGCCTTCGGAGCACCGTTCGTCGAAAAGAACTTCATCTTCCGTCACCGTCCGGCTCGAGTACCGCGATGTAGGGAAGGTTCCGGTACGCCTCGGCGTGGTCGAGGCCGTAGCCCACGACGAAGACGTCTTCGATCCGGAACCCGAGGTAGTCGACGGGGACGTCCTCGTTTCCCGGGATCTGCTTCTGGAGCAGCGCGCAGATCTTGACCGACTTCGGCCGCCGCGTCCCGAGGATCTCGATGATCTTCGCGAGAGTGCGGCCGGTGTCGACGATGTCCTCCACGATGATGACGTCCTTGCCCGCGACGTCGGTCGTGAGGTCGCGCACGAGCCGCACGTTGCCGGAGGATCGCGTTCCCGAGCCGTAGGAGGAGACCTGCAGGAAGTCGAGGGAAACGGGGCTCTTCAGCTTCTTCGCGAGGTCGCAGAGAAAGAACACGGATCCCTTGAGTATGCCGACGAGGAGAGCCGGCCGACCCGCCTGGTCCCGGTCGACTTCCGCCGCGAGACGGGAGATTCCGTCCTCGAGGGTCTTCGAGTCGATGAGAGTGCGCCCGAGCTTCAAGATCGCGTGACTATATCCACGTTGCGAAGCCGTTCAAGCCGATCCGGACCGTATACTCCCCGCCCATGAGCGGCCCTCCCGAGGAGCTCCACGCACCGCCCGAAGAGGAGCTCATTCGCAATCGGCGGGAGAATCTCCGGAGGCTGGCGGAGAGCGGCGGCGCGCAGCCTCTCTACCGCTTCCCGATCACCGCAACGGTCTCCGACGTCGTGAAGCGACACAGCGGACGAACGGCGGACGAGCTCCAGCGCGAGCCGCCTCCGGTCACGACCGCCGGACGCGTGCTGGCTCAGCGGCACCAGGGCAAGGCGGGTTTCCTCGATCTTTCGGATGGACGGGTTCGTGTCCAGGTGTACGTCCGCCGCGACGTCGTCGGGGAAGAGGTTTTCGAGCTCTATCGCCGGCTCGATCTCGGAGATTGGGTCGGCGTCGAAGGCGAGGTCTTCCGCACGCGGACGGGCGAGCTGTCGATCAAGGCGCGCCGGCTCACGTTTCTCGCGAAGTGCCGGCGGCCGCTGCCGGAGAAGTGGCACGGGCTGCGCGACGTCGAGAGGAGGTATCGCCAGCGATACCTCGACCTGGCGGTGAACCCGGAATCGCGCGTCGTCTTCGAGACCCGCGCGGCGGTCGTGCGTTACATCCGGAATTTCCTCGACGCGCGCGGTTTCCTCGAGGTCGAGACCCCGATGATGCATCCGATCGCTGGGGGCGCGCTCGCCCGCCCGTTCCGGACCCACCACAACGCCCTCGGCCTCGACCTGTACCTGCGCGTCGCGCCCGAGCTCTACCTGAAGCGGCTCGTCGTGGGCGGTGTCGAGCGGGTCTACGAGATCAACCGGAACTTCCGCAACGAGGGGATCTCGACGCAGCACAACCCCGAGTTCACGATGCTCGAGTTCTACGAGGCGTACGCCGAGGGCGCGGACCTGATGAAGCTGACCGAAGAAATGCTCTCGGGTCTCGTCGCCGAAGTCGTCGGAACGTCGCGCACGCCGTGGAAGGGGGAGACGATCGACTGGACTCCGCCCTATCGGCGGCTCACGATGCGCGAGGCGGTGCGCGAGTTCACCAGGGGCGATTCCCGCGGCGAGGTGTCCTCCGACGAGATCGAGAGCCCGGACGGTCTCCTGGCGGCGGCCAGGCGCCTGGGCGTCGCCCGCCCCGAGAGGTTCCGCGGTCAGAAAGGGAAGCTCCTGGCCGTGCTCTTCGAGGCGGTCGCGGAGGAACGCCTCGTGCAGCCGACGTTCCTCTACGAGTTCCCGATCGAGATCTCGCCGCTCTCCCGGCGCAGCGCGAATCCCGAATGGGCCGACCGGTTCGAGCTCTACGTCGGAGGCATGGAGATCGCGAACGGGTTCTCGGAGCTGAACGACCCCGAGGACCAGGCCGCACGCTTCCGCAGCCAGATGGAGGATCGCGCAAAGGGCGACCTCGAGGCCGCCGAGTACGACGCGGATTACGTCGAGGCTCTCGAGTACGGCCTGCCGCCGACGGCGGGGGAGGGCATCGGCATCGACCGGCTGACGATGCTTCTGACGGATCGGCATTCGATTCGTGATGTCATCCTGTTCCCGCTTCTTCGCCCGTTGAAGCCGGAAGACGGAAGACGGAAGACGGAAGACGATGAGCACCTGTAAGCCGGCTCGCCGTCTCGTCTACCGTCTGCCGTCTACCGTCTCCCGATCCCGATGAGATTCGAATCCTCGATCGCTCTGCGCTATCTCGCGGCGTCGAGGCGCCGCGCACATATTGCGCTCATCACGACGATCTCGATCCTCGGGCTCGCGGTCGGGGTCGCGGCGCTCGTCATTTCCCTGTCGCTCCTCTCCGGATTCCAGGACCGCATCCGCGTGCAGATGGCGCAGCGCAGCCCGCACCTGCGCGTCTCGCCCGCGCGCGGCGCAAACTTCGGAGATCCCGAACGTGCCCGCCAGGCGCTGCAGTCGCTCGCCGGCGTCGTGCGCGTCGATCCGGCGATCGAGGGTCGCGGCTGGGCGTCGGGGACGTCGATCGAGTCCACGCTGCCGATCCGGTATCGCAACGCTCCGGCAGGCGAGCTTCCCGAGGCCCCGCCCGGCAGTCCGCCGCCGGCCCGGGTGAGCGCGTCGGCGGCGACGAGAACGCGCACGGCGGCCGGAGACGTCCTGACCGTCACCTCTTCCCGAACGCGCCTGTCGCCGCTCGGTCCGATCCCCCTCGCCGTCGTCCTGCGTGTCGCCGACGTGCGACGTGCCGGAGCCCTCGAGAAGGCTCCGGACGTCGAAGTCAGCGAAGACACCGCGCGGCTCCTGTCCGGGGTCGCAACCGGCGCTCGGGCGTACGAGGCGCGGCTCTCGAGCCCCGCGCGCGCGGAGACGGCGGCGCGTGCCGTGTCGTTGCTCCTCGGCCCCGACTACCGCGTCGAGACGTGGCGCGAGTTGAACGCGCCGCTCTCCTTCGCCCTCCGCCTGGAGAAGGCGGTGATCTTCGCGACGGTCGCCCTGGTCATCGTCGTCGCGGCGCTCACCATCGTCTCGAACATCGCGCTGACGGTCGTCGAGAAGAAGCGG
>DASUAD010000530.1:0-3690 GCA_035763965.1 Thermoanaerobaculia bacterium
GGACGAGACGGCGAAGCGGGTTTCGCGGGAGAGCGGAGAAACGATCTCCTACCACGTCGGCACGATGATGGAGATCCCGCGGGCCGCGCTGCGGGCGGCCGAGATCGCGGAGAAATGCGACTACTTCTCCTTCGGCACGAACGACCTGACGCAGATGGCATTTGGTTATTCGCGCGACGACGCGGGCTCTTTCCTGCCCGCGTACATCGAGACCGGGATCCTGCCGGACGATCCCTTCGCCACGATCGACCAGGAAGGCGTCGGCGAGCTGGTGTCGATCGGGACGAGGCGGGGCCGGGAGGCGCGGGGCAACCTCAAGGTCGGGGTCTGCGGCGAGCACGGCGGCGACCCGCGATCCATTCGCTTCTTCCATTCGGTCGGGCTGGACTACGTCTCCTGCTCGCCATTCCGCGTCGCGATCGCGCGACTGGCCGCCGCGCATGCGGCTCTTTCGGGGGAGGGCGGGATTTCTTCGACCGCGTGAGTCCCGCTTTCCTTCTCGCCGTGGCGCTCGCGCAGAGTCGTCAGCCGGCCGATTTGGTACTCGTCTCCGCTCGCATCTGGACGGGAGATCCGACGCGGCCCGAAGCGTCGGCACTCGCGGCGCGCGGCGGCCGGCTCGTCGCGGTGGGGGACGACTCCGAGATCGAGAAGCTCCGCGGCCCGAAGACCGTCGTCGTCGAGGGAAAGAGCCGTCGCGTCGTCCCCGGGTTCATCGACTCTCACACCCACATGTCCATGGGCGGCTTCAACCTGCTCGCCGTGGACCTGCGGCATACCCGGGACTCCGCCGACTTCACCACGAAGCTCGCCGAGTTCGCGAAGACCCGGCCGCCCGGAATCTGGCTCACCGACGGGGCCTGGGATCACGAAGTCTGGGAGAACCCGATCCTTCCGACGCGCGCGATGCTCGATCCCGCAACCGGCGATCGCCCGACGTGTCTCTCGCGGACCGATGGCCACATGATGGTCTGCAACACCCGCGCGCTCGTGCTCGCGAACATCACGGCGGGGACGAAGGACCCTCCCGGAGGAGTGATCGTTCGCGACGGCAACGGTGAGCCGACGGGGATCCTGAAGGACGCGGCAATGGACATGATCGGCGCCGTCCGTCCAGCGCGCACGATCGCCGAGGTCGAGGAGGCTCTGATGACGGCGGTGCGCCACGCCGCGGAGAACGGCGTGACTTCCGTTCAGGATCTCCCCGGTAACCCGCTCGACCTCGACGCGTGGGAGCGGCTGCGCCGGAGCGGAAAGCTGACCGTCCGCGTGAACTATCGCCCGTCGCTCTCGGACTGGAAGAAGGCCCGCGACCGCCGCCGGTCGATGAAGAACGACGAGTGGCTGCGAATCGGCGGGGTGAAGGGCTACATGGACGGCTCGCTCGGTTCCGGAACCGCGCTCTTTTTCCGGCCGTACGCGGACGATCCGAAGACGAGCGGAGTTTACGCAGCCGAGGCGATTCCGCCGTCGAAGCTCGAGGCGCGAGTGGCCGCGGCCGACGCGGCGGGCCTGCAGGTCGAGGTCCACGCGATCGGCGACCGCGCCAACGCGGAGCTTCTCGACATCTTCGAGCGCGTCGAGAAAAAGAACGGCCCGAAGGACCGGCGCTTCCGGATCGAGCACGCGCAGCACCTGCGTCCGGAGGACGTTCCCCGTTTCGCGCGGCTCTCCGTCGTCGCGTCGATGCAGCCGTTCCACGCGATCGACGACGGCCGCTGGGCGGAGAAGCGCATCGGTCTGGAACGCTGCCGGACGACGTATGCCTTTCGCTCGCTCGAAAAAGCCGGGGCAACCCTCGTTTTCGGCTCGGACTGGGACGTCGCGCCGCTCTCGCCCCTCTCCGGGATCGACGCCGCGGTCAACCGCCGCACGCTGGACGGCAGACACCCGGAGGGATGGATCCCCGAGCAGAAGCTCCCGCTCACCGCCGCGCTCCGCGCCTACACGTCGAACGCCGCGTGGGCGGCGTTCGAGGAGAAGGAGAAAGGCACGCTGACCGAGGGCAAGCTCGCCGACTTCGTCGTGCTCTCGCGGGACCCGCTCGCGATTCCGAGGACCGAGCTCGACTCCGTGAAGATCGAAGCGACGGTCGTGGGCGGCCGGGTCGTGTTCGCCTCCTCACGCTGACCGCGTCCACTGCCACAGCAGCGTAAACTCCCGCAGAGTGCCGAAGATCCACCGTCTCGCGAGTGAGGTGATCGACCGCATCGCCGCAGGCGAGGTCGTCGAACGCCCCGCCTCGGTCGTGAAGGAGCTCATCGAGAACGCTCTCGATGCCGGCGCCACGCGCGTGGACGTCGAGGTGGACGGGGGCGGTATCGCCCGAATCCTGGTACGCGACGACGGCTGCGGGATGTCGGTCGAGGACGCCCGTCTCGCCGTCGAACGCCACGCGACGTCGAAAATCTCCTCGGACGCCGACCTCGCCGGAGTGGCGAGCTACGGCTTCCGTGGTGAGGCGCTGCCTTCGATCGCCTCGGTTTCGCGATTGACGCTGACGACCTCCGACGGATCCTCGCCCGAGGCGGTGCGGCTGGTGATCGAATACGGACGTCCGCCCGAGGAAGAGCCCGCGGCGCGCCCCCGCGGGACGGACGTCCTCGTCGAGAACCTCTTCGCACGAACTCCCGCGCGCCGGAAATTCCTCGCCTCGCCGGAGGCGGAGGGCCGCGCCGCAGCCGCCGCGGTCACCCGCGCCGCTCTCTCGAATCCTTCGGTGGCGTTCTCGCTCCGCTCCAGGGGGCGGGAGACGCTCGACGCTCCCTCCGCCGTCGACCGGGCGGCGCGCATCCTCCAGGTGTTCGGCCGCGAAACGCTCGGGGATCTGGAGGCGTTCGAGGCGCGCGCCGGAGAGTTGAAGGTCTTCGGATACGTGACGCGCGGCTCGGTGACTTTTCCGAACCGCCGCCTGCAGTACCTCTTCGTGAACGGTCGTCCGGTCGAGGATCGAGCGCTGTCGCGCGCCATCCTGCAGGCGTCGCGCGACGCGATCCGAACGGATCGCCATCCGGCGGTTTTCCTCTACGTGACGGCTGGAGCCGGAGGGGTGGACGTCAACGTCTCGCCTGCCAAGACGCAGGTCAAGTTCGCCGACGCCGGCACGGCGTTCCGTCTCGTCTACCACGCCGTCCAGTCCGCGCTTCTGGCCGGCAAGGAAGAGCGTCGCCTCCGATCGGTGCCGAGCGAGACGCGGCTCGCGGAGCCCGGCGAGGGCTACGGCGCCGATTCCCCTTCCGCCGCGACGCCCGCACTCGGAAGCCCGGTCGTTCTTCCGCCCGTGCCGAAGCCGGAGCCGCCTCCGGCCGTCGAGAAGAGAGCCCCGGAGCTCGTACCGATCGGCCAGCACCGCGAATCCTTCCTGATCGCCTCGGGACCCGAGGGCCTTCTCGTGATCGATCAGCACGCCGCGCACGAGCGGATCCTCTACGAGCGCATCCGCGACCGCATCGGGTCGGGCCGCGTGCTCGCGCAGCGCCTCCTTCTGCGCGTTCTGTTCGATGCGTCACCCGAAGAGGCGGAGACGCTGGCGGCGAGATACGAAGACCTTTCCGCCGCCGGTTTCGAGATCGAGCCGATGTCGGGCAGTTCCTATGCGATCGCGGCACTGCCCGCGGAGGCGACCGACCGCGAGCCCGGCGAGACGCTGCGCGAGGCGCTGGCAGGGCTCGCCGAAACGGGAGACTGGGA
>DASUAD010000531.1:0-2071 GCA_035763965.1 Thermoanaerobaculia bacterium
GACACCGAAGAAGAGCGCGAAGACCATGAGCGCGAGCATCTCGCCGGTCATGGCCTCGACCGCCGATTTCAAGGGATTGCTGGGGAGGAGCGACAGAAAGCTGTCCACCCAGCTCTGAGCCTTCTGCGCGTTCTCGATCGCCTTTTGGGACTGGGTGGCGAAGGAGCTCGAGAGCTCCGCCCGCACCGAGGGGTCGACCCCCGCGCCGGGCCGGAAGAAGTTCACCATCCCGATCCCGATGGCCACGGAAATCCCGCTCGCGAAGAGGGTATAGGCGAGGGTTTTCAGCCCGATCCGGCCGAGCTTCCGGACGTCGCCGAGCTCGAGCACTCCGAGCACGAGCGAGGAGAAGACGAGCGGAACCACGATCATGAAGATCAGGCGCAGAAAGATCTGGCCGACCGGATACGCGACGTTTGCGACCGTCCAGACGACCCAGGGCGCGTCGCCAGCCATCTCGTGGACGAGGAGCCCCGCGACGAGCCCGAAGATGAGGCCGAAGAGGATCTTCGTGTGGCGCGGGAGCGGACGGCGTCCGGCACGCGGCGGCGGATCGGTTCGGTCGGCCACTCGGCCGGAACTCTAATCGGGCGGACCGGGGGGCGCCAGCGAAAATCCGGGGAGAGACCGCAGTCGGTTTTCCGTCAGTTTTGCCGGTCGCCGGACCGGTTTTTCTCGGAGGAGCGAGATGAACACGTTGGCTCTTTGTTCGTGAAACCCCCGCATCGCGCGAACGTCTTATTCGACCGAAGTCGAAGCGCCGCTCGCGCGGTCTTTTTGTTGCTTAGTGTTAAAGTGCCGCAGCTTCTTTCGGAGGAAAAATGAGATCGAAAGTCCTCGGAATCTTCCTCGGGCTCTCGTTCCTCGGAGGCACGGCGGTCGCCCAGCAGACGATCAATTTCCCGAACTTCTGTAACACTTCAGCGTTTACGTTGAACGGGATCACGGCGACGCTGAATCCGAATGCACAGTGCGTGCTTCGGCTCACCAACGGATTCGGGCCGAGCGGCAGCGCTTTCCTGACGAACACCTTCTCGCTCGCTTCGGATGCCTCCTTCTCGACGTTCTTCAGCTTCCAGATCCCCAACCCGGTCGGGATCGGCGACGCGGACGGCCCCGGCGCCGACGGGATCGTGTTCACGGTCCAGACCGTCAGCAACACGGCGGGAGGAGGGGGCGGCGGAATCGGATATCAGGGGATCTCGCCCAGCGTCGGCGTGGAGCTCGACACGTTCAACAACGGCGGCCAGGACCAGAACAGCGGCAACCACATCGGAATCGACCTGAACGGAAGCGTGAGCTCAGTGGCCTTGACGCCGATCCCCGGACGCTTCAACGACGGGAACGTCTGGTACGCCTGGGTGGATTACAACGGAGTGACCGATCTCCTCGAGGCGCGGGTTTCCACCACCTCGAGCCGGCCGGCGGCGGCAAGCGTCTCTTCGACAGTGGACCTTCCGGCGATCCTCGGGACGACGAACGCGTTCGTCGGGTTCACGTCCGGCACGGGCGCGGGCGGGGGCACTCACGAGATCGTGTCGTGGAACCTCATCGGAACTTTCGCCCCGCTCGGTGGGACACCGACGCCGACTCCGATCCCGGGACCCTCCACCCCCGTGCCGACGCTGTCTTTTCCGATGATGGCGCTGCTCGCGCTCGCGCTGGGCGGCATTGCGATCGCCTTTCTGACGAGACGAGGCTAGCGAACAGCTTACGAGTAGAACGGCCGCTGCGTTCCCGCCATGGGATGTTGCGCAGCGGCCGTTTGCTCTCTTTGGGCCCGCGTCGAGCGAGCCCCTAAAAGGTCACCACGATGAGCGCCTGACCGCGGTGCGAGGTGTCTGTCAGGTCCGTCTGGGTCGTGATGCGCGATGCATCGATGCCGTGGCGATCGACGAGGTACGCCTTCGCGTTCTCGGCCCTCTGGCGAGCCAGGGACTCCCGGCGCGCCGAGGCGGTGCCGTCGTCCGGGTAGCCCGTGATCACGACGGTCGCACGCGGGTTCTCACGCAGACGCAGAGCGATTTCGTCGAGACGCGCCTTCGCGATGTTCGTGATGCGCGCGCTGCCG
>DASUAD010000532.1:0-9660 GCA_035763965.1 Thermoanaerobaculia bacterium
CTGGTCGCTACCGGGAGGGTTCTGCGAGTGGGGCGAGACGACCGAGAGCGCATGCGCGCGCGAGGCGCGGGAAGAGACGGGCGTCCGGGTGAGGATCGGCGAACTCGTCGGGGTCTACTCCGATCCGAAGCGCGACCCCCGGGGCCACACGATCAGCGTTTTGTACCTCGCCAAGCCGATCGGAGGTGCGGTGCGGGGTGGCGACGACGCGGCCGATGCGCGGTGGTTCACGCCGGCCGAGCTTCTCGGCCTCGACCTGGCCTTCGATCATTCAGAGATCGCGCGTGAGCAGCTCGCGCGGAGGCGCCGAGCCCGGTCCGGCGTTACCGGACTGCGGGCTCGACGGCCGGGGGCGCATTCTCGGCGCGCGCGGCCCGGCGGCGCTCGAGGATGATCTGCTCGCGCGTGGCATCGAACTTCACCTTGTGGTGCTCGATCTTCGCGACGGCCTCGTCGATCGACGGCGCGAGCGTGATGAGGTCCAGGTCGTCGCCGTTCAGGAGCTCGCGGGAGGCCATTTCCCGGCGCATCCAATCGATCAGCCCTCGCCACATCTCACCGACGAGGACGACGGGCCGCTCCGTCAGGAACCCGACCTGAAGGAGCTGCCACACCATGAAGAGCTCGAGGCTCGTCCCGATACCGCCCGGAAAGATCACGAATGCCTGCGACATCCGGACGAAGTGGTGAAGGCGCGAAAAGAAGGTCCGATGTGCGGTCACGGTGTCCAGGTACGGATTCGCCTTCTCGTAGGGGATCGAGATCGTCAGCCCGAACGACCGGGTTTTGCGGGTGCCGCGGGAAGACGCCGCACCTTCGTTCGCCGCTTCCATGAGACCGGGGCCACCTCCGGTGACGATGTCGCAGCCGAGTTCGGTGAGGCGGGACGCGAGCTCCCGGACCTCGAGGTACTCGCGGTCGCCGGGGCGGATGCGCGCGCTGCCGAAAACTGAAACGCGATAAAAGTGGAGTTCGGCCGGCGTGAGCTCTTCGAGCTCTTCGATCGTGTCCCAGAGTCGCACGATCGTTCGGTCGATGATCTTACCGACGTCCGGCTCCCGCCGGACTTTTCTCGTGGGTCGCATCGATGCTCCCGAGGTCGCCCGAGCCGCTCGAGCGGATGGCGCCGACTTCACCCGGCGCTCGTCCTCCTGCGTGCAGGGGCGATAAGTAATGTCCGCGAGCTACTCGGACGACCTGAGGGTCACCGAGAAGGCCCGCGACAGGAGACCGTCCTCGGTCACCGCCCAGATCGTGTATCGGTAGTAGGTCGCCGGGCTCGCGCCGGAGTCGAGATACGCGTACGCAAACGTCTCCGGCGCGCTCTTCGACGAGGGAATGATTTCCGGTCCTGTCCTCTCGATGCGGCCGTCCGGCAGCACCTCTTCGCGGAAGATTGCCCAACCCGCAAGTCCCTCGTGTGATGCCGTGCTCCACCAGACACGCGGGCCGTCGGCGCCTGCGGAAGCGTGGGCGGTCAGTCCGGAGTACGGGAAACCGGAGACGGGCTCGATCGCCGCGGGCGCCCGGAGCATCCCGCCCGGAAATCCGCCGGCGACGATCCAGTCGACCCGCGCGACACCGCCCAGCGGGATCGAACGAACGTCTCGAGCCGAAAGAAACAGGACGTCCGGCGGAAGCGCGGCGTCGCGGTAGCGAACGACCACGGCACCCGCCCCGGCATCTTCGGGCCAGGACACACGGAGCGACGGCGCGCCCTCGCCAGGGACGTAGGTTCGGTGCCGGAGAGTGAATCCCGTGGGCGCCGCAGCATCGAGCGCCCCCGATTCGAGATCGAGGAGACTGATGCGCGAAGGTGAGACTTCGGAGTCCAGGGTGGCGTAGAGACGCGCCCCGAAGCGGACGAGGGGCCGGTCCTCGTTTTCGCCCGTGCGCTCGGCGTAGGTCCCGAGCAGGACGGGCAGAACCGCCTCCCCGGAACCCGCGGCCCGCTCCCAGACCTCCCGAAGCAGGCCGCTGCCCGCGTCGCGCACCAGCTCCTCGAGATAGAGCCGGCCGAGGACGGACGGGTTTCTTTCGATCGAGAGATCGGGGGCGGCGGCGGCCAGACGCGCTGCCTCGCGGAGGTCGTCGTCTCCATTCGCCGAAATCAGCGACGCAGCCGCCTCGGTGACGAAGCTCCCGTCCGTCGCGCCGTAGGCCTCGAGCGTGGCGAGAGTGATCTGGCGGCTGACTTCCCGAACGATCTCGCGGTGCGTCAGGCCGCGTGCGTCGAGCAGGACCGCAGCGTCGACGAACTGGCCGCTCTCGATCGCACGAGCCGCGATTCGCCTGACCCCTGCGGCTTCCTTTCGGGCGACGAAAACCCGCAACGGCTCGGCTTCCCGGAAGGGCGAACGCCAGCCCTGCCGAACGTAAAGCTCGTCGAAAATCCGCCGCACCTCGGCTGCAAGCAGCGCTTTCAGCTCCGGATCCTCGGCCTCGTCGAGGAGAACGGCACGGCCGGCGACGAGCGTCTGCGGGAGACCGAAATTCCGAAACGGGCTGTCGATCCAGCTGCTTCCGGAGGCGGATTCCGGGAGAGTCTGGGCCAGAGCGGCGGAGATCGCCATCAGACACAAGGCGCCGCAAATCAGCGACTTGCGAGCACGCCCTTCCCCATCACGCGGTCGCATGAGCTTTTTAGGATAGTCGGCGGGCCGCGGCCCGTCAATCGGTTTACGGACAGACGGTCGGGTTCGTCGCCCGTTCCCGCTCATTCGGGGCGTTCCGAACCTCGTTCGGAAACGGGATCCCGGGCTCCGGGACGAGGACTAGCGGGGGCTCTGGACCCGGGACCTGGAACTCGAGCCGTCCGGTACCTTGACCACGACGACCGTGATGTTGTCCACACCACCCCGCTCGTTGGCCGTGTCGACGAGCCGGCGGCAGAGGCTCTGCGGCTCGCGCTCCGATTCGACCAGATCCAGGATTTCCTCGTCGGCGAGCATGGTGGTGAGGCCGTCCGAGCAGAAGATGAACTCGTCGCCCGGCTGGAACGTGAGCTCCTGCAGATCCGGCGAGACCGACGGGCCGCCACCGAGAGCTCGAGTCACGACGTTCTTCAGCGGGTGAGACTTCGCTTCCTCCTCCGTGAGGATTCCGGCAGCCACCTGCTCGTGCACCCACGAGTGGTCGTCGGTCAGACGCATGAGCCGCCCGTCGCGGAAGAGGTACGCCCGGCTATCGCCCACGTGAGCCAATGAGAGGGTCTTCTCGTTCAGGAGGCCGGCGACGACCGTCGTGCCCATGCCCTTCAACCATGGCTGTGCCGCCACGGCTGCCATGACGCGCTCGTTCGCCTTCTCGATCGCGATCGCGAGCCGGTTGCTGTTGAACTGAAGCTGGTGGTCGTAGCGGAAGGGCCAGGTGGCCTCTTCCTTCTGCCGCGTCGCGGCGATGAACTCCCCGATTGTCTCGACGGTGATCTTCGCCGCGACCTCACCGGCAGCGTGTCCCCCCATACCATCGGCAACGATGAAGAGCCCTTCGGCCACGTCGAGGGCGTACGCGTCCTCGTTGTGCTTTCGTTTTCGTCCGACGTCGGTCAGCCCGAAGGCATCGATCGCCGCAGTCATCGATCCGCCCATCGCGACTTCGGCTATCCGACCGCGACGGCCGTCGGGACCGGCCGTCGCCCGGCACGTCGAAGCGTTTTCACGCCTTGACCGCCCGCTCGACTCGGACTTCTTCGAGCGCCCGACGCGCTTCCGTCTCCGAGGGATCCCAGCGCAACGCGTCCTGCAGGAATTTTTCCGCCTTCGCGAGAAGACCGGCCTGGCGAAAGACCTTGCCCGCATCCTTCAGCAGGATGGCGTTGTGGGGGTCGAGCGACAAGGCGGCCTCGAGTGCCTTGATCGCGGTCCGGAGATCCCCGGCTCGCGCCGATGCGACGCCGTAGTAGTGGTGTGCGCGGGCGTCCTTGGGATCCCGCTGCGCCGCAAGGGCGAAGTTTCCCGCTGCGTCGACGTACTCGCCGGCCCGGTAGGCGGCAATGCCCCGTTCCAGGTAGTCCTTCACGACCGCATCGGCAGCGATGCCGTGAGAGAGAGCCATCACCTGCTCCCTGTCGTACGCCTGCCGGCGTTCCGCATTGCACAGGACGTTCACGGCCTCGGTCAGCTCCTGAAACCTCATCTCGGCTTCCGCCTTGTTCTCCCGGGGAGCGCGATCGGGGTGAGCCTCGCGGGCGAGAAGGCGAAACCGCTCACGGATTTCGCTTTCGCTCGCCTCGTGTGCCACGCCGAGCAACGCATAGTAGTCGACGTTCTGGAACATGTCTTCCGAATGTTGACCGGAGTTCGGGGTACTCGCCTCTACGATACGGGAAAGGGGTTCGCCGGAGCAAGCGAAACGGCCGTGCCGTCGATCACGGACTCGCTCACGCGGCGAGCGGACGGGCTTGCTAGCGGCGCTTCAATACGAGGAACCGGCGGGCGGTCGACCGGAGAATGGGAGCGAGATTGCGGTCGCGAACTACGGTACGGAGCTCCCGGACGGAAAGCCGTTTCAGAAGCGGCAGCGCGATGTCGAGCGGCACCCGGGGGTTGCGCACGAGCGCGATGATCACGGCGGGCTTTCGCATCCAATCGCGGTTCCAGCTGATTCGCCGATAGATCTCCTCGTCCAGGTTTCTCATGCTCGCGAAGGCTTCGGCTTCGTTGACGGTAAGGGCGCGCGACTTCAGGACGGCGATCCCGACGAGCTTGTTCGTGTCGCCGATCAGGATCCGGCGCTCCTCCTTGCTCCCCGTATACGCGAGCTTGATCTTCTCGCTCACGGTCATCAGCCCGATCCGACGGTACAGCGCCCCGATGAAGAGGGAGTTCTCCTGCGAGTCTTCCGGCGACGGCTCGTCCCCGGAGGGGAGTCCTTCTTCATCCGCGTCGTCCGGAAATTCAGCCCCCTCGAGATCCGTCTCGAGATCCTCGGACTCCGCCGCCGCTTGTTTCTCTGCAACTTCTTCCGCACCTCGGGCGCCCGACTCCCGGCGACGGGCCCTTTTCTCGAAGAACTCCTCCGTGAGCTCGGCGATCAGCCGGCGTCCTTCACCCGTCAGCTCCGGGTTCTCGAGGAGCGCGCGAATCAGGGCGGGCTCCGCGAGGAGCCGTGCCTGGTTTGCGATGAGTGCTTCCTGGGGGCGCCCGGTCGCCGTGCGTGCCAGATAGAGCAGCGTGGCGGTGCTCGCCGAGCGGGAGCGGATGATCTCCTCGAGAACGAAAGGATCGTCGGTCTCGCGGGCGAGCAGGTCGAGTTCCTCCCCTTCCGCAGCGCCCGACTTGACGAAGCTCGCAAGCCGGTCCGGGCCTGTTCCCTGCAGCGTCGCCCGAGCGGCCGCAGCGGCTTCGGGGTCGGCGTCGCGCAGCACGGCCAGGAGCGCGCGCAAAGAGTCTTCGGGATCGAGCGGCAGAAGGCCGCGGGCCGCGCGAATGCGTATCTCGCGTGGCGCGAGACCGCTCCGCAGCAGAGGAACGAGATCTTCGGAGGAGGAAGGAGTCGGGTTCGCTCTAGCCTCGTGAGGGCGGATCGGGCAACCGGACGTCGCGCACGACCTCGCCGGGGCGACCGAGTCGCGCAGCCGGATGTCCGTCGATTGAAACACGCACGCCGCCGGCGTTGCCCAGCGTCAGGCGGAATTCCGCTCGTGCTTCGAACCGCCGACTCTCGCCGGCTGCGACGAGTCCGCCGAAGACCTTCTCGCCGTCGGCGGAGATCTCCACCCACGACGGCTCATCGAACTCGAGGACGAGTGCGACGCCGGCTGGTAAGACCGACGTCTCTGGAGCGTCCTGACGAATGAGCGGTGTCGGTTCGTTCGTGGGCGCCACGTTCTTGAACGACACCGGCTGGACGATCGCCGCCCGAGTCACCCGTGCAGAGTTCGGCCGTCGATGCTCGGGGCTCGCGATGAGACCGAGCACGAGAAGCACCGCCGTGACTCCGCCGAGAATCGTTCCGGCGGTCGAGCGGGGTCCTCTCAGGAAACGCGATCCACCCCGCGGCGCGCCGGCCGCACCGGAAACAGGCGCTGCGGCCGGCTGAACCTCGGCGAGGTACGCGTTGACTTTCTCGATCGGATCGAGCCCGAGGTAGAGGCTGTAGGCGCGAATGAAACCACGCGTGAAAACGGATGCGGGGAGTCGGGTGAGGTCGCTCTCCTCCAGCGCGGTCAGGAGGCGCTTGGAAATTTTCGTCGCCGCCGAGATCTCATCGAGTGAGATTTCGCGGAGGAGTCGCTCGCGTCTGAGCTCTTCTCCGAAGCTCGGACCCGATGGTCGAGAGCGTTCCATCCTTCGAAGAAAACCTGTCTTGTTTTTTGCGATCCGAACTGGGTTCGCCTTCATGCTAGACCGCCCTCGAGCGGCGCGCAAGGATTCTTTGCGCCATCCTTCGAATTGCGGCAGGCCCCGCCGGCTCGGTCCCCAGCAGATCGAGCTCCCGGTCGGTGCACTGGTCGAGCAGGGCCTCGGCCGACTCGGGCGGCAGTTCCGGGTTCTGCAGAAGGGCCTCCCGGACGCTCCGCCGCCGGCTCCACCTGGGGTGTGCGGCGATGACCCTGAGCGCCTCCGGTCGCGCCCGAAGACGGGCCGCCGCCTGCACGACGTCCGGCTCCGTGGCAAACCGGTTTTCGAGGAAAGCCGCGACGACCCGGGGGTCGGGATCCCCACGCAGGACGAGCAGAGTCCCCCGACCGACGACCCGGGCGAGATCGACCCGTTCCGCGACCGCCAGGTCCGGCAGACGTCGTCTCAGGTGCATGTCGGCGGCACGCCGGACTTCGGGGTGGACCCGGGCGTCCGCGGAAATGTGCGACAGATCACGCCAGAAGAGCGTCTCCACGAGTGAGAGTGCTTCACCCCGCGGGGTGTTCCGGTGCCGCGCGAGCGCCAGCCGGACGGCATGGAAGCGGCGCGCCTCGGAGTTCCGGAGAATCGATTCGAGGTCGTCGGCCGGCAGGTCGTGGCGACGAAGCTTCGCGAGGAACTGTCCTTCGACTCCCACGCCTAATTTGGAGTCCGGACTCCGAGTCGAGGGCCCGCCGGGCGGCACGCTCGGACCAGCCGGCGGGCGAGCCGCTCGGCCTTTTCGATGCCGCCTTCCTCGGCCGCGGCGACCAGCGCCGAGCCCACCACGACGCCGTCGGCGAGTGAGGCGGCGACCCGGGCGGTTCGCGGCGTCGAGATTCCGAAGCCGACGGCGATGGGAAGCGGCGCTGCGCCTTTCGAGGAGGAGCGGACCCGGTCCGCGGCTCGGCGGGCACGCCCGACGGTCTTCGCCAGGTCGGCAGGAAGCGCGTCGCGAAGGCCCGTGGTGCCGCGACGGGAGATGACGTAGAGGAATCCACTCGAGAGCTTCGCGGCGCTCATCATGCGTTCCGCCGTGGACGTCGGAGACACGAGGAAGACCGTATCGAGGCCGGCGGCGCGAAAGATCGGCTGGACGTGCACGCCTTCCTCGGGAGGAACGTCGGTCACGAGGACCGCGTCGAATCCGGCCAGCCTCGCCTCCTTCGCCGCCCGCGCGAGCCCGCGGCGCAGGAGCGGATTCACGTAGGAGAAGAGGAGGAGCGCCAGCGACGTGTCCGAACGGATCTTTTCGGCGATCCTCCAGACCTGCTCGAGAGTCATACCCCCGGCGAGGGCCCGCGAGGCCGACCTCTGAAGAACGGGACCGTCGGCGATCGGATCCGAGAACGGGACGCCGAGCTCGAGGATGTCCGCTCCTGCCCGGTCGAGCTCGCGCGCGAGGGCGACCGTCGCGGAAGGCGAAGGATCGCCGGCAGTCAGATAAGGAATGAACGCCGCGCGACGCTCCGATCGGGCGCGCTCGAAGACGGCGGAGATCCGGCTCCCGTTCAAGGAGCAGCGGACTCGACGATCTCGAGGTCCTTGTCGCCGCGTCCGGAGAGATTGACGAGGATCCAGGACCTCCGGCCGAGACGCCGGGCAAGGCGCCCCGCGAACGCAATCGCGTGTGCGCTCTCGAGCGCCGGGATGATCCCCTCGGCGGATGCGAGCAGTCGGAAGGAGGCGACCGCTTCGGCGTCGGAGACCTTCGTGTACGAGACGCGGCCGAGGGATTCGAGGTGCGCGTGCTCGGGTCCGATCGCCGGGTAATCCAGGCCGGCGGAAACCGAGTGCGTGGGGAGGATCTGGCCGGCATCGTCCTGCAGGAGGACCGTCCGCGCGCCGTGGAGGACGCCGATCGATCCCCCCGAAAAACGGGCGGCGTGCTCCCCGGGGCGGCTTCCCATCCCGCCCGCCTCGACACCGTAGAGCCGCACGCTCGTGCCGAGGTACGCGGAAAAAAGCCCGATTGCGTTGGAGCCTCCGCCGACGCACGCGACGGCCGCATCGGGGTCCCGTCCCGCGAGCCTGCGGAACTGCGCCCGGGCTTCGCGGCCGATGACCGACTGGAACTCGCGAACCATCGTCGGATAGGGGTGGGGACCGAGGGCCGAGCCGAGCACGTAGTGAGTCGTCGCGACGTTCTCGATCCAGTCGCGCATGGCCTCGTTGATCGCGTCCTTCAGGGTGCGCGAGCCGGAGGTGACGCCTTCGACCTCGGCGCCGAGAAGCCGCATCCGCGACACGTTCGGCGACTGGCGCTCCATGTCGACGGTCCCCATGTACACACGGCACGGCAGCCCCAGGCGCGCGGCGGCCGCGGCCGTGGCGACCCCGTGCTGGCCCGCGCCGGTCTCCGCGATCACGCGTTTCTTTCCCATGCGCCTGGCGAGGAGCACCTGCCCGAGGCAGTTGTTGAGCTTGTGCGCCCCCGTATGGAGGAGGTCTTCGCGTTTGAGCGCGATTCGGGCGCCGCCAAAGGCCGCGGAGAGCCGGGGCGCGTCAGAAAGGGGTGTCGGGCGGCCGCCGTACGTCCGGAGGAGATCGTCGAGCTCGGCCCGAAAACGCCTGTCCCGCCGGAAGCGCTCGAACGCCCGCTCGAGCTCTTCGAGCGGCGCCATGAGCGTCTCGGGCGCAAACCGCCCGCCGTATTCGCCGAAGTAGCCCTTCGGACGCGCCGGCGCGCTCATGACTTCGCGTCGGCCGCGCGGACGGCCTCGAAGAAGGACCTCATACGGCCTCGGTCCTTGAGGCCGGGTGAACTCTCCACGCCGGAGGCGACGTCGACGGCGCTCGGCCTCGTTCTGCGAATCGACTCACCCACGTTTTCGGGCGAGAGCCCGCCGGACACGAAGAGTGGCACCGGCCAGGTCCTGCCTTCGAGCAGGAACCAGTCGAACGGAACGCCCGTACCCCCCGGGCCCCGGCGGGGTGCCGCGGTGTCGAAGAGGATTCCCGCGCAGCGTTCGAGGAGCGTCGCCGGCGGGATCTCCTCGTCCCGACCGGCATGCGCGACCGCCAGCACGCGGCGGCTCACACGTGCGAGGTCGTCGGAACGGAGCGTCCGATGGATCTGAACGATCTCGAGTGACGCGGCTTCGATCGCTTCGCGAATCTCCTCGTACGTCTCATCGACGAAGACTCCGACCCGCCGGACGCCGTCCCGGCACGCCCCGGCGAGCCGGCGGGCGACTTCGGGCGTGATGCGCCGCCGCGACCCCGAAGAGAAATTGAACCCCACGTAGGCCGCCCCGAGCGCGCAGGCTTCCTCGACGTCTTCGACTCGCATGAGGCCGCAGATCTTGACGTCGGT
>DASUAD010000533.1:0-5922 GCA_035763965.1 Thermoanaerobaculia bacterium
GCCGAGATGCGCGAGTTCAAGATCTCGCGCACCACGGAGACCCGAAGTATCTGTCCCTACTGCGCGGTCTCCTGCGGGGTCATAGTCCACACGCTCGGGGACAGGGCGAGGAACGTCAAAGCCTCCGTGGTTCACGTGGAAGGCGATCCGGACCACCCGATCAGCCGAGGCAGCCTCTGCCCCAAGGGCATCACTCTCAAAGAAGACATCACCCATGCGCGTCGCCTGACGCAGCCGAAGGTCCGCCGGCCCGGCTCCGACAAGTGGGAGAGCATTGGCTGGGACGAGGCGATCGCGAAGATCGCCCGCCACCTCAAGGACACGCGCGACCGCTGCTTCGTCGCGAAGAATGCCAAGGGGCAGACGGTCAACCGCAACCCTGGCATGGGCGTCATCGGCGGCTGCACCGACACGAACGAGTTCAATTTTCTTCAGTGGAAATTCATCTCGGCCCTGGGGGTGCCGTACAGAGACAGCCAGGCCCGGGTTTGACACGGCCCCACGGTGGCCAGTTTGGCCGCCACGTTCGGTCGGGGGGCAATGACAAATGGATGGGTGGACATCAAGAATGCCGACGTCATCCTTGCGATGGGAGGCAATCCCGCCGAGAACCACCCCGTCGGCTTCAAGTGGTTCCTCGAGGCGAAGAAGACCCGAAACGCGAAGCTGATCGCGGTTGACCCCCGCTTCACGCGCACCGCGGCGGTCGCGGACCTCTACGCGCCGATCCGGCCCGGGACCGATATCGCCTTCCTGAACGGCATCATTCGATACGCCATCGAGAAGAACCGCTACCACGAGGACTACGTCAAGATCCACACCAACGGCCCCTACCTCATCGGCGAAAAATTCAGCTTCCAGGACGGCCTTTTCTCCGGGTTCGACCCCGCGAAGGGGGAGTACGACAAGACCGCCTGGGGCTACCAGGCGGACGAGAAGTCGCAGGCCTACGGCGTGGATCCCACCATGCAGAATCCGCGCTGCGTCTTCCAGCTCCTGAAGGCGCACGTGGACCGCTACACGCCCGAGATGGTCGAGCGGATCTGCGGCACGCCGAAGGGGACGTTCGAGAAGGTCGCGGAGATCGTGACCTCGACGGGCAACGCCGAGCGCGTCGGGACGATCACCTACGCTCTGGGCTGGACACAGCACTCGACGGGGGTCCAGATGATCCGCGCGGGAGCGACCCTGCAGCTCCTGCTCGGCAACGTGGGACGGCCCGGTGGCGGCATGAACGCCTTCCGCGGTCACTCGAACATTCAGGGCGCGACCGACACCGGCGGGAACACCGAGATCCTGCCGGGCTACCTGAAAACCCCCGTCGGGACGCAGACCAATCTGAAGGAGTATCTCGAGACGGCCACGCCGACGACCCTGAACAAGCAGGCGTGGGCCTCCATGAACTACTGGGTCAACTACCCGAAGTTCATGGTCTCCCTGCTCAAGTCGGTTTGGGGCAATGCCGCGACCAAGGAAAACGACTTCGGCTATGACTGGCTCCCCAAGACGGACGGGAATTACTCCTGGATGTACCTCTTCGACGACATGTACCGCGGCAGCTCCATGCGCGCCGGCGGCAAGGAGCCTGGACCCGAAGGTCTGGTCTCGTTCGGAATGAACCCGGTGGGATTGGGGCCCAACTCCAAGAAGATGATCGCGGCGCTCTCCAAATTGAAGTGGCTCGTCATCGCCGAGAACGTCGAGACGGAGACCGCCTCGTTCTGGAAGGCGCCGACAGAGTACGGGGGCCCCGACCCTTCGAAGATACCGACGGAGGTCTTCCTGCTGCCAGCCGCGAACTTCGCGGAGAAGGACGGGACGTTCACCAACTCCGCCCGCTGGCTGCAATGGAAGTGGAAGGCGCTCGATCCGCCGGGGCAGGCCAAGGCGGATCAGGAGATCCTCTCGCGGATGATCCTGGCGGTCCGGGACCTCTACAGGAAAGAAGGGGGTGCTCTGCCGGATCCGGTCTTGAACGTGTCTTGGTCGTACGCGAACCCGGTCAATCCCGACCTGGCGGAGGTCCTGAAGGAGATGAGCGGGAAGGCGGTGGCCGACATACCGGACCCGAAAGACAAGACCAAGGTTCTCAAGACTGCCGGCCAGCAGCTCGACGGTTTCGGGCAGCTTCAGGACGACGGTTCGACACTGTGCGGCAATTGGCTCCACTCGGGCGTGTACACCGAAGCCGGCAACAACGCGCAGCGGCGCAGCACGGCGGATCCGAACGGTCTCGGGATGTTCCCCAACTGGGGCTTTTCGTGGCCCGCCAACCGCCGCGTGATGTACAACCGCGCATCGGCGGACGCCGAGGGGAAGCCGTGGGATCCCAAGCGTCCGGGAATCTCGTGGAACGGCCAGAAGTGGGTCGGGGACGTTCCGGACATCAAACCCGACTCGCCGCCGGGCGAGTTCGGCGCCTTCATCATGCTGCCGGAGGGAGTGGGGCGCCTCTTCTCACCGGTCTTGAACGACGGCCCTTTCGCCGAGCACTACGAGGCGATCGAGGCGCCCATCGCCAACCCGCTTCATCCGAATGTGACATCCAACCCGGCGTCGAAGAAGTTTTCCTCGGACAAGGACACCTATGGCAAGAAGGAGGATTTTCCGATCGTCTGCACGACCTACCGTCTGACGGAGCACTTTCATTACTGGACGCAGCACCAGCAGAACGGCAGGTTGAACGAAATGCAGCCCGGCTTCTTCGTCGAGATCCCCGAAGGACTGGCCAAAGAGAAGGGGATCGCCAACGGCTCGCAGGTCAAAGTGCTCTCGGCGCGCGGAGAGATCCGGGGGGTCGCGATGGTCACGAAACGGATGCCGGAGTTGAAGATCGACGGCAAGCCGGCATGGCAGATCGGTTTCCCCATCCACTGGGGCTTCGCGGGTGCCCCCAATCACACCGGGCCTCTCGCGAACATGCTGACTCCGTCCGCAATGGATCCGAACACGTGGACGCCGGAGTACAAGGCGTTTCTCGTGAAAGTCGAGAAGGCGTAGGAGGGGGACATGAGCGCGCAATCCCTCGAGATCCGCCGGTCCTCCGCTTCCGTGTGGGGCAGCCGGAGCGGCATGCGCACTGTTCCGACCGTGTCCAAGTACATCGACACGACGACCTGCATCGGCTGCAAGGCGTGCGAGGCGGCCTGCCAGGAGTGGAACGACCAGGAGTCCGTCGCCACCCGGCAGACCGGGACCTACCAGACGCTCCCGACGCTGGCTTCACAGTACTGGAACCTCATCCGGTTCAACGAGCGCGACTTCGACGGCGGGATCATCTGGCTGATGCGCAAGGACCAGTGCATGCACTGCGACGAGCCGGGATGCCTCGTCGCCTGCCCGGCACCCGGCGCGATCGTCCAGTACGCCAACGGCATCGTGGACGTGAACCCGGATCAGTGCATCGGATGCGAATACTGCGAGACCGGATGTCCCTTCGACGTACCCCGGTTCCACGCGACGACGGGCAAGATGGCCAAGTGCACTCTCTGCGTCGATCGCGTCTCCGTGGGACTCGAGCCCGCGTGCATCAAGGCCTGTCCGACGGGCTGCCTCCAGTTCGGCACGAAGGACGACATGGTCGCGATGGGCACGCGCCGGGTGGAGCAGCTGAAAGCGAACGGCTTCGCCAACGCGACGCTCTACGACCCGAAGGGAGTCGGCGGCACCGGCGTCGTCACCGTGCTCGCGCACGGAGACCACCCGGAGTGGTACAACCTGCCGGCCGATCCCCGCGTCCCCCTGCTGGTGAAGTTCTGGAAATCGGTCCTGCGCCCCCTGGGGGTTGTCGCGATCTTCGGGGCGGTGATCGGCGCGTTCGCGCACTACACGAAGTTCGGGCGCAAGGAGGTCAAGGGACCCGACGAGCGCGACACGAACCTTCCGGACGCCTGAGAGGGGGGAACACGATGAGCGCAGCCACTCCCCACCGTCACGTCGACGTCGCCGTACTGGCCGCACGCGACAGGGAAGACGTCGTCGTCGGCAACGAGATCGTCCGACACAGACGCGCGTCCCGCCTGATCCACTGGACGGTCGCGGTGACGTTCTTCGTCAGCCTCTTGACGGGTATGGCGATCTGGGCGCCGATCTTTCGCTGGATGGCTGCCGTCTTCGGCGGCCTCCCGGCCAGCCGGGTCATCCATCCCTGGGCCGGCGTGGCGTTCTTCCTGGCCTCGGCCGTCATGTTCTTCCACTGGCTTTCCGAGATGCACTTCGAACCGCAAGAGAAGGGGTGGCTGGGTCCGCGGATCTTTCAATACATGCGCTACGAGGGGGACGACTCGCAGACCGGCAAGTACAACGGGGGACAGAAGCTCCTCTTCTGGTCTGCGTCCCTCGGCGCACTGGGTCTCATGGTGTCTGGCCTTCTGATGTGGTTCCCGCGCGCCTTTCCGTCCATCTTGATGCAGCTCGCCTACATCCTCCATGACGTGACGTTCATCCTGTTCACCGTCGCGATCGTCTTCCACATCTACCTCGGCTCGGCTGCCGAGCCGGGCACGTTCGGCGCGATGACGCGCGGCACCGTGACGAGGGGATGGGCGCGCCTGCACCACCCCCGCTGGTATCGCGAAGTCACGGGTGAAGAAGCCCGGCGCCGCTAGAGCCTCGAAGACCGCTTCGGAGTTCGAGCGCCGCGCAGCCCGCGCGGAGCTCGTTCTCCACGACGCGCCGGAGTCAGAGCCCCTCCGGTTCGCGGCAGGTCTCTATCGAGTCCAGGCGCGCATCGCGGCCGCAACCGAAGAGGCGGATCGCGAGCAGCCGCTCACGGGCCATCTGGACGAGGACGTCGATCGACTCGTCTTCGCGGCCTCATGGGTCGCCCGGTACGCCGCGGAGGAAGGACCCGAAGCCCTCGCCGAACAGGCACGCGCCCGACAGGAGGACCTTCCCTCGACGACCCGGGCGAGACTGCTCGTCCTGTGGGCGGGAGGTCATTCGTCCACGGAGGATTACCTCTCCCGTGCGATCCTGCGTCCCTACGTCGAGGTCCTCCGGGCGCTCAATCGGCCGCCCGACCGGATACACACCCGGGGGCAATGCCCCTTCTGCGGAGGCCGGCCCTGGATCGGCGCGCGGCGCGATGCGTCGTTGATGGAAGGCGCGCGACGAATGCTCGGTTGCGCGCTCTGCGGCGGGGAATGGCTGTTCGGCCGCATTCTCTGCCCCTCCTGCTTCGAGGAGGATCCCCCGAAGCTCCCTTCCTTCCAGAGCGACCGACACCCGAACGTCCGCATCGAGGCTTGCGAGACCTGTCATCGGTACGTCAAGTCGTTCGACCTCTCGGAGGATGCCCGACCGATCCCGGAAGTCGACGACCTCGTCTCGCTGTCGATGGATCTCTGGGCCGTCGAACAGGGCTTCGAGCGCATCGAGCCGGGCCTGGCCGGGATCTGACTTGGCGTTCGACCGCGAGCTGGTCGCGATCCAGAAGGCGCTTCGAAGCCGTTTCGAGGATTTCCGCGGCGCGCTCGAACGGCGGGACGAGGCCGCCTATCGGCTGGCCCTGGCGGACTTCCACGAGCACCTGCGCCGATGGAGCGCGGCGGAAGAACGGGTTCTGCTGCCCGCACTTGCGCGGGCGTCGTTTGCGGGCCGCGATCCCCAGCGCGAGCTGAAACTCGAGTACGTCCAGATCCGGGAATTGACTCGCTACCTTCTCTCCCAGATCGACGAGCGGGCGCCGATGTCGGACGTGCTCGGGCTCGTCGAGAATCTCGAGCGACGTCTCGCCGCCCACGAGTCCGAAATGGAGAAGGTCTACTACCCGACCGCCGCGACACTCCTGACGCCGGAAGAGCGGCGTCTTCTGACCGAGGCCGCGCCGCCGGACTAGCGCCGGGGCTTCAGCCCATCTGCTGGAGTTCGAAGCCCGATTCCTCGGGAACCGGCCGAAGTGCGTCGTAGGCGGAGGCCAGG
>DASUAD010000534.1:0-6069 GCA_035763965.1 Thermoanaerobaculia bacterium
ACACGCCGCGCGGCTGGTTGCGCCTGGACGGAAACCTCGTCCGCGGCGAGCAGCACCTCTACCTTCAGCAGCCCACCTACGGGACGAGTTACGTCATCGGCAAGATCGAGATCGAGAAACTTCTCGCGGAGCGCAAGCGTCAGCTCGGAGAACGATTCACGATGAAGCGGTTCATGGACGAGTTCGACGCCGCCGGGCTCGTTCCCGCCGCGCTCCTCCGATGGGAGTTGACCGGGAATATGCCGGAAGAGGTTCGCCGGATGCTGCGGACCGCTGGCGCAGCTCCATCGAGCGCAAACGACCGCGACCGCAGCCTGTGGGGGACCTCGTGGCGACTGGAGAAACTGGGCGGGGAGGACGTGCTCCAGGGAGTCGAAGTCACCCTCGAGTTTCCGGAGGCGGGGAAGGCCGCCGGGAAGGCGTCGTGCAATCGCTTCGCCGGGAGCGTCGAGATCTCGGGACAGTCGCTCAAGTTCGGTCCGCTGGCCGCGACGAAGATGGCCTGCCTCGACGCGGCCGCGAACGCGCAGGAGCGCAGATACCTCGACGCGCTCCAGAAAGCCGAACGGCTCGAGCTGGACGGCCCGGCGCTGCGGATCTACTCCGCGGGAATGGAATGGCCCCTGCGCTTCGTCCGCAGGTAGTCAGTTTCCGTCGAACGGTCGTGCGGACATGATCCGGCCTTCGAGGCCCCACTGGTCGAGGTCTGCGATACTGCCCGAGACCTCCCGGCACCGTCCCGCGAATTGCGGACGGTCGCAGACGAGCCAGGTTCCGCTCACGACCTGGAGGCTTCGCGCGCGGCCGCCGAAACCGCCGAGATCACCCGAGGCTGTCTCGAGCGATATCGACCGTCCCCGGAAGCCGACCCCCTCGAACAGGACGAGGCGGGCGGAGTCGGGATACGACGGCCGGTAGAGTCCCCCACCCGGACCGAAGGGCGCGGGCCGCGCCGAGCTCAGCCTCCTGTTCAACCCGATGCTCGACAGCTCGGCGACGTCGCGGTCCACCGTCTGGCACGTCCGGAATCCGGGCTCGGAGCAGAGCTCCCACGTTCCCGAGACCACGCGGACGCTTTCCGCCCGGTCGTGGAAGTTCTCCGACCGGAGATTCTCGATCGGCTCCTTGACCGTGACCGACCGGCCCCGGAAGAACGGCTCGTCGTAGAGGACGATTCCGAACTTACCGTACGGCGATCCGGATCCCCCTCCTGCGCGGACGCGGCGCAGGGACGAGATCCTGTCGGTCCAACCGAGGCGCCGCAGGTCGCTTTCATCTTCCGAGAAGACCTGGCAACGGCCCCGGTAGTTGGCCGACTCGCAGACTTCCCATGACTCTCCCGGTGCGATCCGCAGGCTCGTGATCCGGTCGTTCATGTCGTATTGGCGCAGATCGGGGACGTCGGACCGGAACGTGACGGTCTTTCCGCGGAAATGCTCGTCTCGGAAAACGGTGATCCCGACTCCACCCCTTTGCCAGTCCCGATACCTCTGCTGCGCGAAAAGACGACCGGCTCCGGAAGCGGAAAGCGCGACGAAAAAAGCGAGGACCAGGAGGGATGACTTCTTCATGGCAACCTCTCGACCGCGGTCACGCGGGTTCCTCGATCTTTTCGCCGGTTCCGGTGGGTTGTCAACGTCTCACCGCGATGAGGCGTTGCGCCGACGCTTATCCCCGCGAGTCGAGAGCTCGGGACGGTACGGACGGAGTCTTCGCGGCGAGGGGCCGCGGCTCGACGGACCGCGCACGGCGCGGGCGGGCCGCTCGCACTGCAAGCTCCTTTTTCGGCCGGCGCCTCGGATCTGGCTCGCCCGCCTTCGCGTCCTCACCCGCGCCGTTCGGCAGGAAGAGAAGACGCCGGCAGTGAGGACACGGACACAGCGACTGGCCGCGGCGCAGAGAGGAGTCGAGCTGAGGGGGGAGCCGCAGGTGGCATCCGCCGCAGTGCGCGTTCGACGCCGGCACGACCGCCGGACGCCTCCCCATGCGAACGAGAGAGTCGTAGCTCTCGAGGAGAGAACCGGGGATTCGCTTCCGCAGGGCGGTCCGGCGGCGGGCGATCGCTCGGGTGAATTCCTCGCCGGCCGCTGCGGTGGTCAGCTGCTGATCGATCGCCGCGAGGTCGGCGAGCGCGCGAACGGCCTCCTCCATGACTTACCGGTTCGCCGCCCGGGCGCCGGACTCCGGTTCCAGACTGCGCTCCGCCTGCGCGACGGCCTGGAAGATGGCCTCGGCTCCCGGCGCCTCCAGAACGGCCGCCACCGCTTCCTCCCGCACGAACATCTGCGAGAGCTTGTGCAGCCAGGGCAGGTACAGCTCGTCGAACTTGAGGCCGAGCACGAAGAAGAGGTGCGTCGGTTTCCCATCGAGCGCGTCGAAGTCGACTCCTTCGCGCGATCGACCGAGAACCATGAACGGCCGCACGATCTGCTCGGGGTTGCGGCGCATCGAGTGGGGGAATGCGATGCCATGACCGACGGCGCTCGGCATCACGTTCTCCCTCTCGATGAGAGCTCCCACGAACCAGGTCTTGTCCCGGACGAGGCCGAGCCGATGGGAGAGGCCGGCGAGCTCCTCGATGACGCCGTTGCGGGTCGTCGCAGAGAGGTCGGGAATGATGTGCTCGGGTTGGAAGCAGCTCGCGAGCTCGAGCATGCGGCGGGGCGCCCCGTTCAGCTTCGGCCCTTCGAGGTAACGCGGGGTGACGCCGAGCATCTGGTCGTCCAGCCAGGTGTCGATCATCGCCTTGCGGAACCGCCATTGATTCCCGACTTTTACGCCGGGCAGCGTCCCCTCGGTGACGAGCTTCAGGACGGTCCGGTCGTTGACGCTCAAGTACTCGGCGAGCTGCTTGATCGTCATCAGGCGATCATCGATCATCGACATACTTTTACTCCAAAGTGCGCTTGATCACAAGGATTTCCGTAATTTTGCCTCAAAATACCTCACATGGTCGCCGGGAGCAAGAAAGAGGATTCTCCCGATCTGAAGGCGATGATGACGCTCTCGGAAGTCTCGAATTGCCTCTCGCTTTCCGCCGCGTGCGTCTGCCGGATTGCCGGCGAGCTGAAGGCAATCCGGGTGGCCGGTCGCTGGCGCTTTCGCATGAGCGACGTCGAGCAATGGCTGCTCAAAGCGCGGCCCGCCGACGAGCTCCCGATCGAGCCGGTCGAGGATCTCGGATCCCATGTCCGACTCGTCCCTCACCTCGAGGAAGCCAACGTTTTCCTGGACGTGCCCGAGTCGGAAGCGCCGGCGCTGATCCGCAATGCGATTCATCGCGCGCGTCTCGATCTGACCGAGAGTCCGGAGCGGGCAGCTCGGGAGCGGATCTACGCGTCGGTCATGGAATGGGAAGCGTCGTGCGGCAGCGTCTTTCATCCCGACGTCGCATTCCCCCATCCACGGGAGCCCGAGAAGTGTCCGCTCGGCAGCGATCGAATCGTCGTCGTCCGCTCGCGGCAGCCGGTCGAATTTCGCGAGGTTCACGGATACCGCCCACGGATCGTCTTACTGCTCCTGGTGCGAACGGTCTCTTTACAGCTCCACTGGGAGGCGCGGCTCAGCCACCTCCTCTACCGGCGCGCCTTCGTCGAGAGAGTCCTCTCGGCGAGGTCGGCTCGCGAGCTCTGGGAGATCTTCGACCTTCCGGTCCCGGAAGCGACGGCTTCCGCCGGTCGATAGGCTCACCGACGAGACTTGAGCCGCGGATATCGCGCTCGCCGGCGTGATACCCTGAAATCTCCGAAGGTCCGACGGCCCAATCCAGCAGACAACCGAGTGTCCGCGCGCCGGTTTTCGGCGGTCCCACAACCGGTCGACGACAGATTGCGTCGAGACGGTGCATCGGGAGGTGAACGTGGAGCTCAGGATTTCCGATGACGGGCGCGCAAGATACACCCGGATCCATGGAACGGATCCGCTGGCTTCCGATGGGTGGCTCACCCGGCGGATGAAGCGCGAGCTCGCGGTTCTCGGCTGCGAAATCGCCGAGGACTTCGATCTTCTCGACGTTTTCTCGGTGTCGGTCGGGTGATGGTTCGGCGAAAGGCATCGCTCCTGAGAGTCGAGATCCTGCCGGAGGAGGTCATCTCCGAAGGAACGGCGGATTCCACCCGCATGTACCTGCGCGAGCTGGCACGGTCCCGGTTACTCGACCGGGACGGTGAGATCGCGATCGCGAAGAGAATCGAACTGGGAGAGGTGCGGATCTACCAGGCACTGGCGGACAATCCGGTGATTCTCGAGAGGCTCCTCGATCTGCTCGAGCTTTCCAGGGCGGATTCCCGGCCGATCGCCGACATGATCACGGCCCTGCGGGAACCCGGGATGGACGCCCGGGTTGCGCGGACGGTCGAAATTCTCCGTTTCTTCAAGAAGATAGCTGCCGTCGGTCGCCGCATCCGGGAGAAGAGGCTTCGGCTGGCGACACTGCCCCGCGGGAAAAAGACGCTGCGTCTCGAAGCATCCATCGACCGGGAAGTCGGCGAAGTCGCGGGCGTGATCAAGCAGATCCGCTTCACGACGCTCGGCCTGAACCGCTTGATCGGCATTCTTGCGGCGATTGATCGCCGGTCTGCCGGGCTGGCAGCCGCGATCGCCCGTCAAACCACGGCGCTTCGTGACGAGCCAAACCCCCGAGTGCGGGAGCCGTTGGCGGAGGGTGTCGCCACGTCCCGCCGCGGCCTCCGGCAGCTCGAGGAGCGCTTCGGAGCTTCGCGCTTCGAGATCGAGAAAACTCACCGCCAGATTCGCGACGGTGTCGCGGCAACGGAAGAGGCCAGGCAGGAACTGATCATGGCCAACCTCCGCCTCGTCGTCTCCATCGCCAGGAAGTATCTGCACCGCGGCCTCCACTTCCTCGAGCTGATCCAGGAAGGCAACCTCGGGCTCTTGAAGAGCGTCGAAAAATTCGAGTATCGGCGCGGTTACAAGTTCTCGACCTACGCGACGTGGTGGATCCGCCAGGCGGTAACCAGCGCAATCGCCAACCAGGCGCGGACGGTTCGCGTGCCGGTCCACATGATCGAGGCGATCAACAAGCTCTCGTGGACCTCCGCGGCGCTCCTCGCGGAATTCGGCCGCGAGCCCACGGCCGAAGAGCTCGCGGAAAAGATGGACCTGACGGTCGCAAAGGTGCGCCACATCATGAAGGTCGCGCAGCGTCCGATCTCGCTCGAGAGTCCCGTCGGCGAGGACGCGCACGTCGGCGATTTCATCGAGGAAATCGGAGGAACGTCCCCGACCGAAGCCGTCACGCTTTCACACCTGCGCCGGAAGACGCGGCAGGTCCTGAAGACTCTGACCCCGCGGGAGGAACGCATAATCCGGATGCGATTCGGCGTCGATGACGGCACCGAACACACGCTGGAAGAGGTCGGTCGCGCTTTCCGCGTCACGCGCGAGCGCATTCGGCAGATCGAATCCCAGGCATTGACGAAATTGCGGCGTGGCTCTCGCGCGAGCGACCTGCGCCCGTGCTTCGAGGCGATCCGCTGAGGTCTCGCCGGTTCTTCCGAAATCCTGTTTCGATGCCCGGTGATATTGTTTCGGTCTCCGATCCCTCCGACGGCCACGCCAGCGAAATCGCACGCGCCCGTCCCCGGTCTTCGGCGAGAAGGTGGTGCGTCATGCGGTACGTCGTGCGGAACTGGACCTGCCGGAAGTGTGGCCGCGCCAACCAGACCATGGCTGAGCCCGACGGCACGGTGACTTGCGAATACTGCCGGAGCGGGATGAGGATTCCGGCCGGTCCGGTCCGGCCCGGGGCGGCCGGGAAATTCGAGCCCCGTGGCTCCGGAGCCACCCGACGGACCTCGTGAGCCGACCCGGCTGACGCACGATTTCCGGAGGCGTCAGCTCCGCGAACGATCACCGATCCGTTCGCCATGGATCGAAACGACAGCCGGTCCGTTGCGAACGAGAAGGCGTCGGATGTATGTTCCCGGTTGGCCGAAAACTCGAATCGCAGGGCTGCGGTCAAAGGGGTGGGCCGTGAACCGTCGTGATTTTCTTCGGTCGGCGGGCGTCGCATCTGCCAGCCTCGCTTTCCCGAGGACGGCACGTCTT
>DASUAD010000535.1:0-3256 GCA_035763965.1 Thermoanaerobaculia bacterium
GAGAACCGGATCCGCGCTCCCTTCGAGCTCGGTTGGAGGCCGGAGGCGTCGAGCAGCACGCCGGCCTTCGCCAGCTCCTCGTGGTAGTCCGCCATTTCCGCGATGAGCTTTTCTTCGGGCATGACACCCGCTTCCGTGTCCCGGTTTGCCCTGACGAAGATCATGAATCGCATGCTCGGTCTCCTTTCGTTCTCGGCGCGTGCCTCACCGCTGCGCGGCCACCGAAGCAGGCTCGTTGTTCTCCTCCTCGCAGGCCGTCGACTGGTAAATCTGGCGAATCTCGCACTCGCCGTCGCCGGCCACTTCGAGGAAGCGCTTCGTCAACTCGATCGCCTCTTCCTTCGAATTCGCCTCGAGCACCGCGAAACCGGCGATGACCTCCTTCGACTCGGTGAACGGTCCGTCGGTGACGCCGACCCTTCCTCCCGAGCGCCGGACCCGCGCGCCCCTCGCGGTCGGGAGACATCCCTCGGTGGAGACGAGCGTGCCGGTCTTCGTCATTTCTTCGATGAGCTGCCCCATCGCGGCCATCTCCTCGGTTGTCGGCGGAACGTTTTTTTCCACGGCCTTGTAGATCGACAGGAATCTCATTGTTCGTGTCTCCTTCTCTGGTCAATCGCGTTTGTGCCTTACTTCTTCTTCGCCGCCCGCGCGCGGATCCGCTCTTCCTGCTCCCGGAGCTCGGGCGTGAGAGCCTCGCCGAAGTCGTCCGCCTCGAACACCTGCCGGATCTCGACCTCGGTGTCCTCGAACGGGGCGCGCTTCAACCACTCGATCGCCTCATCTCGGGACTTCACCTGCCACAGCCAGAAGCCGGCGACGAGCTCCTTCGTCTCCGCGAATGGACCGTCGATCACGGTCCGCTTCCCTCCGGAGAACCGGACGCGGACGCCTTTCGAGCTCGGGTGGAGGCCTTCGCCTGCGAGCATGACGCCCGCTTTCGACAGCTCTTCGTTGAATTTCCCCATCTCGGTCAGGAGCTTCTCGTCCGGGAGGACGCCGGCCTCCGACTTCTCGTCCGCCTTGACGATCACCATGAATCGCATCTCGAATGTCTCCTTTCTCGTTCCGAGCCGGGCGTCCGGGCGGTCCCGACCGGATCTGAACCCCCGCTCTACTGTGACGACGAACGATGGCCGGCGAGATCGACACGTCGAGGGAGTTTTTCCCCGATGGTCGGACCCGCCCCGGACCCGTGGCTCAGCCCGCCACGATCAGGGCCTGCCATGGCCCTGCGGCTCACGGCTCGATCGCCCAACTCTCGACGGCTGCCGGCCGGCACAGATCGCGAATTCGAGTCTTCAGGGCTTCGGTCGCCTTGCGCAGACTCCCGATGGGGAACGGCTCCAGGCGCTCGAGGACGAAAAGCGCATCGGTGCTCTCCTCGGTGAGCCGGGTGCGCACGCACTGGCGCCAGTTCCAGCGCCGGCAGGTCACTCCGGCGTCGTCGACCCACACGACTTCGCCCGGAGCCGGCCGCTCGACGGTCGGCTCTCCGGCGCGAAACGTGTCGAACGGCTCCGTGCCGGCGGCGATGGTGAGACGCGACGGTCCGATGATGCGCGCGAGATCTTCGCCGCCCACCGGCAGCCCGAACTCGACGCTCACGGCGTTGTAGAGATCGACGAGGCGGTTGATCGCGGGAAGCCCGTCGCCGTCCACGACCCGCCGCAGCAGCGACTCGACGGAAGACGGAGTGCGCTGCGCCCGGGCTCCGAATGCTCGATACGCTTCCCGCCACGCCGCGACGTGCGGGTGGGAATCGGGGCCGGCGCCGGCGAGCGCCTCACGCGCGAGAGATTCCGCCCGACGGAGCAATGACGCCGAGGAAGGGTCGCTCGGACCGTTGACGAGCCCCCGGGCGCAAACCACGGACACGACGAAATCGGGACGCAGCTCGTGGATCCTCGGATCGACCTCGACGGAATGCGACACGGCCGCGGATGGTATGGCACCCGGCACGGGATCCGGCACCGGCAGCGGTTCAAAAGCGGGTCCGCCCGGCAGTGGGATCCGCCGGGCGGCACACTCGCGAAAATACCAGAATGCCTGCCTGACCCCCGGTTCAGTCGACGGGAGGCGTCGGCATGATCGGTCGGACTTCGATCGAGCCGGTCCGGACCGCGGGGATTCCACCGGCCAGCTTGATGGCCTCGTCGAGATCCTTCGCCTCCACCATGTAGAAGCCGCCGAGCTGCTCCTTCGTCTCGGCGAACGGACCGTCGGTCGTCAGGGTCTTGCCGTTTCTCTGCCGCACCGTGGTCGCCGTGGCGATGGGCTGCAACGCCTCTCCCGAGATGTAGTTCCCGTTCTTCTTGATGCCCCGCGTGTAGTCCATGTACTCCTGGAAGATCCTGCCCTGGTCGGCCTCCGAGACGTTCGCGAAGTTCCCCTCGTTTTCGTAGATCAGCAAAAGGTATTTCATCGTCGTTCCTTTCGAATCGGTCGTGTTCGTGTACTTACGCGAAGCGGTCAGCGCGGTTTGCGGACGAGATGCGACTTGGCGACGAAAACGGGTTTCCCCGCCTCGATCTCGGTCCAGACGCTCACGAGCTCGTCGGCGCCGACGAGCTCGAGCGACGCCGAGCTCATGTGCCGGTCTTTCTTCGGGTTGATGTTCGTGCCGCCGTCGAAAGCGAAATCGAATCGAGGGCCCCGGGCGTTCCGGGCGCGCATGCGGGGCTGATTGCCTTCCATGCAGTAGTGGGTGAGGACGAGGTCCGGACCGTCAGGGTGATAAACGGTGACCATCTCGTGCGGGCTCCCCGGGAAGACCGTCTCGACGACTGCCGAGCCGGCCGCGGTGACCGTATATCGCGCAACCAGATCTCCTTTCTTGAACATCTCGCCGTCCTCGGCCGCGACCCACTCCCCGGCCAGACCCTTGAACAGCTCGAACGCGGCAGGGAAGGGTTTTCCGGCGACCGCCGGCTGCGGCGCAGCCGCCGCGAAAGCCGCGCCCAGGGACACGAGAGTGACGACCAGAACGGTGTTCTTCAACGTGTTTTCGAGCATTTCCGTCTCCTTTCGAAGAGGCGCCCCATGCGCTCTCCTGCTCTAGTCGAACGGAAGGGGCGGGAATCGACGCGCCATCCGCAAGAAGAGCTGAACCGGGACCGTCCCGCCCGGGCCGTTTCGAGTAGCCGTCTCCGAGCGGCGGGAGATATCGTCCCGCGCAACTGGAGGCCGACATGAAGAGAGTCGGACTGCTCGCGGCCGTGCTGATCCTGGTCGGCTGCCCGAACGCCCCGTCGAA
>DASUAD010000536.1:0-3509 GCA_035763965.1 Thermoanaerobaculia bacterium
GGCCGGTGCTTCGTTGCTTTCGCAATAGGCAGCTTCAGCTCCGGCGTAGCGGGAGCCGGAGCTGCCTTGTCGGCCCAGCCGCCGTCGTACGAGCGCAGCGTCCTGCCCTCGATCTCGATGATGCGATCGGGGACCGCATCCAGGAGGGCGCGGTCGTGGGAGACGATCAGGACCGTCCCCGGGAACGCTTCGAGCGCGGCTTCGAGGGCCTCTCGGCTCTCGAGGTCGAGGTGGTTCGTCGGCTCGTCGAGGACGAGGAAGTTCGCTCCCGAAGCGACGAGGAGCGCGAGCGCGAGCCGCCTCCGTTCGCCACCCGAGAGCGCGGTCACCGCACGGCCGTGCATCTCCCAGCCCGAAAAGAGGAAGCGCCCGAGCAGCGTCTGCGCCTGCGGTCGGGTCAGCCCGGTGGCTGCCGTGGTCGCGTCGAGCAGCGATCCCTTCGTCGGCAGCTCCTGCGTGTGCTGCGAGAAGTACCCGGGAACGACCCCGTGACCGAGCGCAGTCGTGCCGGCATCGAGTGGGCGACGCCCCAGGATCGTCTCGAGGAGGGTGGTCTTCCCGCTCCCGTTCGGCCCGACGAGCGCGACCTTCTCACCCCGCTCGATGATCATCGTCGCGTCGGCGAGGAGGGGCTTGTCGCCTGCAGAGAGTGAGATGTCGTCGGCCTCCAGCACGACTCGACCGGTACGTGGAGGCTGGAGGAAGTCGAAGCCGAGCGAGCGCTTGCGGCGGGTGAGCGACTCGAGCTCATTTCGCGCCGCTGCACGTTCCTTCTCGAGTCGGCCGATCTGGGTCAGCTTCGCCTGTGCCTGCTTCGCCTTCGTCTTCTTGTAGCGGAAGCGGGCTACGAAGCGCTCGAGCCGCGCTATGTCCTCCGAGACGCGATCCGCGGTCTTCTCGGCTGCAGCCGCGCGCGCGGCCCTCTCGCGCCGCCACTCGTGCCAGGGACCGGCGAAGTAGTGCGCGCCGCCGGGCGCCAGCTCCAGCACAGCAGTCGTGACGGCTTCGAGGAACCAGCGGTCGTGGGCGACGAGGATCACGGCCGCGTCGAGCGTCTCGAGTTCCCGCTCGAGCCATTCGAGGCTCTCCACGTCGAGGTGGTTCGTCGGCTCGTCGAGCAGGAGCAGGTCCGGATCGACCGAGAGCGAGCGTGCGAGCGAGGCGCGCGTCAGCTCTCCGCCCGAGAAGGTTGCGAGCTTACGCTCGAAGTCCCCGTCGCGGAAACCGAGTCCCCGCGCGGCCTGGGCGATACGGTCGCGCCAGTTCCAGCCCCCCGCGTGTTCCAGTCGCGCCTGTGCCTCCGCGTAGCGGCGCATCGTCGCGTCGTCGTGTGCGCCCGCCGTCATGTCCTCTTCGAGGCGCCGCAACTCCTCCTCGACGTCGAGCAGGTCGCGGGCGCCGGAGAGGACGTACTCCCTCAGCGTCAGGTCGAGCTCGCGCGGAGGTCTCTGGTCGTGGAGAGCGACGCGAGTTCCCTTGGCGAACGCGAGGTCGCCGCCCTGCAGAGTGGTCTCGCCCGCGATCGCGCGGAGGAGCGTCGTCTTGCCTGCACCGTTCGGCCCGGCGAGCGAGAGGCGGTCGCGACGGCCGACGCTGAACGAGACGCCGTCGAAGAGCGGATCCCCGGAGAACTCCTTCCGGAGGCTGGACGCGATCAGAACGGACATGGTGCGCGAAGGGTAGTGAGCGCCGCCGGCGCTCGACTGGACCCCGCTACGCGGTCGGTACGGCCTGGCGGACGACGGCCCGTGCTGCCGTCGCGATGTGCTGCGCGTCGATCCCGGCAGCAGCGAGCAGCTCCGCTGGCTTGCCCGAGCGGGGCATGTCTCGCACCGCGAGCGAGACGACTCGCGGAGGGTCGTCCAGCTCCGCGACGGCGCTCGCGACGGCTTCTCCGAGGCCGCCTTCGGGCCAGTGGTCCTCGACGGTCACGAGCCTTCCTCCGGTGGCCTCGGCCGCCTCCCTGAGCGTCGGTGCGTCGAGCGGCTTGATCGAGTAGAGGTCGATGACGCGCGCGGCGATTCCGTCCTCGGCGAGCAGGTCTGCCGCTCGGAGCGCCTCGTGCACCGTGATCCCGGCGCCGACGAGCGTGACGTCGTCGTCCTCCGACGAGCGGAGGACGCGGCTCCCGCCGATCTGGAACTCCTCGTCCGGCGAGTAGAGAACGGGCGTGGCGGGACGCAGCGTGCGGAGGTAGGAGATTCCGTCTCGCTCGGCCATGGCGGCCACGAGGCGGGCGGTCTGGTTCGCGTCACAGGGATGGAGCACCGTGCTCCCGTGGACGGCCCGGAATGCCGCGATGTCCTCGAGACCCATCTGCGACGGACCGTCCTCGCCGATCGAGACGCCGGCATGCGAGCCGCAGAGGGCGAGCGTGGCGCGGCTCACCGCTGCCATGCGTACGAAGTCGTAGGCGCGGGAGAGGAACGCCGCGAACGTCGACGCGAAGGGGCGCCAGCCGACAGCCTGCAAGCCCACTGCGGCGGCGACCATCTGCTGCTCGGCGATGTACATCTCGAAGTACCTCTCCGGGTGCGTCTTCGCGAAGATCTCGGCGAACGTCGAGTTCGAGACTTCGCCGTCGAGAACGACGACGTCCGTATTGGCCGAGCCGAGCGCGGCGAGGGCCTCGCCGTACGCCTTCCGCGTCGCGATCTCGGAGCCGATCTCGTAGCGAGGCATCTCGAGCGGCCCGCCGGAAGGCTTGCTCCGTACACGGGCGTCCGGCTTCGCCACCTCGATCCGGATGTTCCGAAGTCCGCCGAGCTCGGCGATGGCCCCGTCCGGATCGTCGAGCGGCTTTCCGTGGAGTCCGTTCACGTCCGCGACCTCCGCGACGCCCTGCCCCTTCACGGTGCGGGCCACGATCACGGTGGGCTTGCCGCTCGTGGCGATAGCCTCCCCGTAGGCCCGGTCGATCGCCTCGACGTCGTGCCCGTCGACGACGACCGCGTGCCAGCCGAACGCTCTCGCGCGATCGGCGTGGACGTCGAGGTTCCAGCCCACCATCGTCTCGCCGCGCTGGCCGAGCCGGTTGACGTCGAGGATCGCCGTCAGGTTGTCGAGCTCGTAGTGGGCGGCATGTTCGAAGGCCTCCCAGATCGAGCCCTCGGCGAGCTCGCTGTCGCCGCAGAGCACCCACACCCGGCTCGGCAGGCGCTCGAGCCGCTTCGCGGCGAGCGCCATTCCGACGCCGATCGGAAGACCCTGACCGAGCGATCCCGTCGCGACGTCGACCCACGGCAGGACCGGTGTCGGGTGGCCCTCGAGCGGGCTTCCGAAGACGCGATAGCGGAGGATCTCCTCGTCGCTCACGACCCCCACGGCGCGGTAGATCGCGTACACGAGAGTCGACGCATGACCCTTCGAGAAGACGAGTCGGTCGTTGGCAGGGCTCTTGGGGTTGTCGAAGTCGTAACGCAGGTACCCGTCCACGAGGACGGCGAGGAGCTCCGCCGCCGACATGGCGGAGGTCGGGTGCCCGGACTTCGCCGCCGCGCTCATACGGA
>DASUAD010000537.1:0-8707 GCA_035763965.1 Thermoanaerobaculia bacterium
GAGGAACTCGATCGGATCCTCGATCGTCACGATGTGAAGCTGCTTCTCGCGGTTGATCTTGTCGATCATCGCCGCCTGAGTCGTGGTCTTGCCGGAGCCGGTCGGTCCCGTCACGAGAATGAGACCTCGCGGCTTGTCGCAGAGCAGCTCGACGACCGGCGGCAGCCCGAGCTCACGGAATCCGAGGATCTGGTACGGGATCTGCCGGTAGACACCGCCGACGGCGCCGCGCTGCATGAAGTTGTTCGCGCGGAACCGGGCAAGGCCCTTCACTCCGAAAGAGAAGTCGAGCTCGAGGTTCTCCTCGAAGCGATGCTTCTGGCTGTCGGTCAGAACCGAGTACGACACCTGCTTGGTCTCGGCGACGGTCATGGGCGGATACGGAAGCGGTAGCAACCGTCCGTCCAGCCGGACCATCGGTGGGGAATTAGTGGTCAGATGGAGGTCGGATCCGCCCATTTCCACCATCTGCTTCAGGAGCTGGTGAAGAGTCGCTTCCCCTGCCATTTTTTGACGGCCCTCGTAGAGAAGTTGTCTTGAACTAGGGTCGTAGTTTAACAGGGAAGAGGCGTGAAGGACCCGGGTGTCGCGGGAAATGCCGGCGGCGGCCGTCGCCGTCGGGTCTCAGCGACGAAAGCGGACCCAACCGAGACCCGGCGCCCACACCCGACGGCTGTCCTGCTTCCGACACTTTTCCCCTGAAACCAGAATCCCTTACGTCACCGTCTCTCTCAGGACCTCTTCGAGTGTCGTGACCCCGTCCCGGATTTTCTGAAGGCCGGCCAGCCGGAGGGTGACCATGCCCTCCTCCATCGCCCGGCGCTTCAGCTCGATCGACGAAGCGCCCGACAGGATCATGTCCCGGATCTCGTCGGAGAAGAGGAGCACCTCGAAGAGTCCGATCCTCCCCTTGTAGCCGGTGTTCTTGCAGTTCTCGCAGCCGCGGCCGCGCTTGATCTTGAGGCCTTTGACCTCGTCGGGGGCGAAGCCGACCTGGATCAGGACCTGTGGAGAGGTTTCGACGTCCTCCGCGCAGGAGGTGCAGACCTTGCGGACGAGCCGCTGCGCGGCAATGCAGTTGATCGACGTGGCGACCAGGAAGGGCTCGATTCCCATGTTCATCAGGCGGTTGACCGTCGACGGCGCGTCGTTCGTGTGGAGCGTCGAGAGAACCAGGTGGCCGGTCAACGCGGCTTTCACGGCGATCTCCGCCGTCTCGAAGTCGCGGACCTCTCCGACGAGAATGATGTCGGGGTCCTGCCGGAGAAACGACCGCATCGCGGAGGCGAACGTCAGCCCGATCTGCTCCTTCATCTGGACCTGGTTGATTCCGGCGAGGTTGAACTCGATCGGGTCTTCGGCCGTCAGGATGTTCACCGTCGGATCGTTCAACTGCGCGATCGCCGAGTACAGCGTGTTGGTCTTGCCGGAGCCGGTGGGGCCCGTGACGAGGACGATCCCGTACGGCTTGTCGATCGCCTCCTTGAAGCGACGCAGCGGCTCCTGGTCGAAACCGAGCTGCGTCATGTCGAGCTGGAGGCGCGACTTGTCGAGCAGCCGCATGACGACTTTTTCGCCGAAGTGGGTCGGGACGACCGAGACGCGCAGGTCGAGATCTTTCGTGCGCTCCTCGACGCGAAGACGGATCTTGATCCTTCCGTCCTGCGGCAGGCGTTTCTCGGAAATGTCGAGCTTCGCCATGATCTTCAGACGCGAGATGAGCGGGTCGCGCGTCCGCATCGGGAGCGACATGATGTTGTGGAGGATGCCGTCCACCCGGAACCGCACCCGGAACTCCTTCTCGTACGGCTCGACGTGAACGTCGGAAGCGCCCGCCTTGAGCGCTTCGATCAGGATCAGGTTCGACACCTTGATGATCGGCGCCGACTCCGAGGACTTGGCGAGGTCGATGAGATCGATTTCCTGCCCCTCTTCGCCGCGGACGACGTCGATGTCGTCGACGCCGGTGATCTCGTCCATGTTGAGCTCTGACAGGCCGACGCTCGCCATGTCGTCGATCGTCAACGCCGAGCTCATGAGGTCGTCGATCCCGCCGTCCGCCGGCAAGGTCCCCGTCGTCGCCCCCTTCGGCCGCTCCTTCAGCACGACCGATCTCGGCGTGCCGTAGTGCTTGTCGATCGCCTTCCGCAGCGAGGCTTCGGAGGCGACCACCGGCTCGACGTTGTATCCGGTCATGAACTTGATGTCGTCCATCGCGAAGACGTTCGTCGGGTCCGACATCGCGATCGTGAGCGTCGCTCCCGTTTTGTTCACGGGCAACACACCATACTTGCGCGCCACTTCTCCGGGGACGACCTTGATCACGGATGGATCGATTTCGAAGTGAGCGAGGTCGATCGAAGGAACGCCGAACTGCTGGGAGAGCGTTTCGGTGATGTCGGTCTCCGAAACCGCGCCCAGCCGGATCAGCGCCTCGCCGAACTTGCCGCCCTCTTCGCGCTGGGACTTCAATGCGGCATCGACCTGCTCGGGCGTGACGAGCTTCGCCTTCATGAGGAGATCGCCGAGTTTTACGACCATGGAGTCCCAGAAGGGTAAGGCTTCAAGGGCTTTCTGTCAAAACGTGAGACAGCTCACTCCGCCGGGGGGTTCTGGGTTTCGATGGCCTTCAGCTTCCCCGTGAGAGTTCCGACCTTCAACTTCGATTTCAACTGCACCGGCATCTTGCGCTCGTCGTCGGTCAGCCAGAGCGTCAGGGTTTTGCCTTTGCCGATCAGGCCCTCCGGCCCCTGGGGCTCGACCCGGATCGTCCGGAAGGTTCCCGCCGGCGTCGTCACCGTCTCACGTCCCCGCGTGACGACCGACAGGGGGAAGAGGCGGCGCGAGACGACCGTCAGCGGGACGGGATCGCGGCGGTCGAGGTCGAGCAGTCGGATGTAATAGATCGAAGAGAGCGTGTCGAACGTGTTCTCCTCGATCGGAATCGGCTTCCCGTCGCGGTAAGCGATCTTCTTCGGGTAGTCGAACTCGATCAGATCGTCCCGGACGCGCTTGCCTTCGACGGTGTGCTTCTCGAAGCGCATCGAGCGGAACGTCTTCGGGTCGACCCAGGAGGCGAGATAGTCGCGCACGAGGAAGATCTTCGAGAGGAACTCGCCGGAGATTGCCGACAGCTCGAATTTGTACGCGGGCTTGCCGTCGAGCTGCGTCTCCTTCGCCGAGAGCGTGAGCTCCCCTCCGGCGGCGCCCAGGATCGACATCGCGAAACGAAGCGTCTCCCCGACGAAATGCGGGCGGGAATCGAGCTTCGGCTGACCGGCAGCCGCCGCGGTGACGGAGAGCGCGAGAAAGGCCGCGCACGCGAGGAGACGACCGGCTTTCAAGCTCGGGAGAGAACGAGACGGATCAGGGAATCGTTCCCGCGTCACGAACTGCGGCAGGTCCCGGGGTCTCGTCCCCCGAAATGGTCCGATTCCGCCGCGCGAGAACCTCGAGCGCCTTGCTGGCAACGTCTGCGGGACCCGTTCCCGCATCGTAGCGCACCGCGGCGTCCGGGCTGCAGTAGGGGCCGTTGCGCAGCGGATCGGTCGGTCCGAACAGCCCGAGCGTGCAAGCGCCGAGGGCATCGGCGAGGTGGAGCGGGCCCGTGTCGCCCGCCACGACGAGAGACGCGCCGGCGATGACGTGCGCGAGAGCGGGCAACGCGAGCGGGGGCAGCACGCGCGCCCGCGGGAGGAGAGCGGAGAGTCGCCGCGCGCGGTCTTCGTCCCCCGGCCCCCACGAGACGACGGGTGCGAGTCCGCGGCTCGAGAGAAGCGCGTCCGCGAGAGCAGCGAAGCGCTCTTCGCCCCAGGTCTTTTCCGGGCGTCCGGCGCCCGGATGGTAGAGCGCGAATGGCCGGGGCTGCCCGGCGAGGAAAGCGTCGGCGCCGGCCGACGGGCGATCGAGCAGGAAGCGCGCGTCCGGGTGGCGATCGGTGATCGGGATCCCGGCGGCTTCCGCGAGCGAGAGATTCTGGTCCACGACGTGACACCCCGCCAGCGGCCAGACCGGTCGGTGCTCGAGAAGCGCCGACGTCGGCTCTCTTCGGCTCAGCGCGGAAAAACCGACGATCGGAGCGCCGGCGAGCCGGGATATCAGGGCGGACTTCCAGAGACCCTGCGCGTCGATCGTGACGTCGGGTGCGAACGCCCGGAGCTCGCGGCGGAGCGCGGCGATCTCGGAAATCGTGCGCGGCGAAACTGCCCGGCGCCTCCATCCCTTCGTATCGGCGACGATGACACGCTCGAGGTGCGGATCGGCGTCGAGGAGATCGCGGTAGGCTGCCTCGGCCACCCAGACGACCCGCGCTCCGGCCCGATGCGCGTTCGAGGCGATGGGCAGCGTGTGGACGACGTCGCCCAACGAGGAGAGGCGGACGATGAGGAGCTTCATGAGCCGGGAGACGGGAGACGGTAGACGGTAGACGAAGGGATCCGGCTCTTCACGTCTTCCGTCTCCCGTCTTCCGTCTTCCGGATCCTCTCGATCAGACCCGTCGTCGCATGATCCTTCGGATCTCCGACGATGACGGTTCGCCCTCCGTATCCGGCGACGACGTCCCGTTCGGGGACCGAGTCGCTCGTGTAATCGGTGCCCTTCGCGTGCACGTCCGGTCGGATATCGGCGAGAAGCGCCGCGGGGGTGTCTTCCTCGAAGACGACCACCGCGTCGACGCAGCCGAGCGCGGCCACGATCTCGGCGCGTTCCGCGGCCGGGACGACCGGGCGTCCTTCGCCCTTCGCCCGGGCGACCGATGCGTCGGAGTTCACGGCGACGACGAGCCAGTCGCCCTCGCGCCGGGCGGCTTCGAGGTACCGGACGTGTCCCGCGTGCAGGAGGTCGAAGGCGCCGTTGGCGAAGACCACTCGCGCGCCGGCGACCCTCTCGCGGGTCGCGCGTCGCACGGCTTCTTCCCGGGAAACGATCTTTTCGGTGGAAGGACGGGGCGCCGTCACGCGGTGAGCGTCCGATCGGACGCGATCGCCTGCTCGAGCTCCTCTGTCGACGCCGTCGCGGTTCCCATCTTCATCACTACGACGCCGCCCGCGAAATTGGCGAGGAGAGCCGCTTCGAGCGGTGAAGCGCCGGACGCGAGAGCGAGCGAGAACGTCGCGAGCACCGTATCTCCTGCGCCCGTCACGTCGGCGACCTGATCCGTTCCGTGCACCGGAATGAGCGTGGGTCCGGTCGCTCCGTCGAACAGCGCCATGCCGCGCGAGCCCCGCGTCACGAGAAGGGTCCGGCATCCGATTCGCTCCCGAAGACGATCTCCGGCCGCCGCGAGCTCCCGGGCGGAATCTCCGATCGAAACGCCCGCGGACTCCTCGAGTTCCTCCTCGTTGGGAGTCGCGGCGTCGACGCCCCGGTAACTGCCGAGCGCGTGGCGGGAGTCGACGCAGAGCGGAATGCCCGGCGCGAGCTTCGTGCGCAGCAGGGGAACCGCCTCCGGCGAGATCGCGCCGTAGCCATAGTCCGAGAGCACGGCCGCATCGACGGATGCGGCGGCGCTGCCGAGCTTCTCCGCCAGCTGCTCGCGAAAGCGACCCTGCTCCGGCAGATGGTCCTCGAGGTCGTAGCGGACGACCTGCTGCTTGATCGAGTGAGCGGCGCCCGCGAGCACCCGCGTCTTCGTCGGGGTCCGGTAGCCGGGCACCTCGATCAGGCCGTCGGTCTCGATCCCGCGCTCGTGGAAGATTGCCCTGAGTGTCGCGCCCGCCTCATCGTCCCCCACCGGTCCGACGGGCAGGGGCGTCCCGCCCAGGGCGCGCACGTTCGCCGCGGTGTTGCCCGCGGCGCCCGGCAGGCTCTCCTCCTTCCAGAAGCGGAGGATCAAGACGGGAGCCTCGCGGCTGATCCGCTTGGGGTGTCCGAAAACGAAGCGGTCGAGGACGTAATCGCCGGCGACGAGCAACCGCCGGCCGGCAAAGGAAGATACGAGTTCCCGCAGGCGTCCCTTCGAGACCGGAAGGCTCATCGGCGCTATATAATGACGCCGTTTTCGGTCAACTGATGCTCGACTCACAGGTTCTCGTCCTCAACCGCGTCTTCCAGGCGGTCCACGTCACGTCCGTGCGGAAGGCGTTCACGCTCTTCTACAAGGGGCACGTACGGGCGGTCCTGCCGGACTACTCGACCTACGAGTTCGAGAACTGGTGCGACATTCCGGTGCAGCCGCAGGACGAGGTCGTGCTGACTCCTTCGATGGCGATCCGTGTGCCGCGGGTCGTCGCGTTGAAGAGCTTCGACCGCCTGCCGCGGCAGGACGTGAAATTCTCCCGTCACAACATCTATCTGCGCGACGGGAACCGCTGCCAGTACTGCGGACACAAGTTCACGTCGTCCGAGCTCTCACTCGACCACGTGATCCCGCTCTCGCGCGGAGGCCACTCATCCTGGGACAACGTGGTGTGCGCCTGTCTGTCGTGCAACGTGAAGAAGGGAAACCGCACGCCGGCGGAAGCGTCGATGCGCCTGATCGCCCATCCGCGGAAACCGCGCTGGCATCCGGTCGGTCACTTCGGCTCGAACAAGCTCCATCCGGCCTGGCGGAATTTCCTCGACGTCGCCTACTGGAATACCGAGCTGAAGGGATAAGTCGGGAAACCGAAAAAGGAAACGGGATCTCTTACGTCGTTTCCCGTTTCCCGTTTCCCGTTTCCCGGCCAGGGACTGTTTCGCTGAGAAGGCGCTCCACCGCAGCGACGACCTCACCCACCTCGATCCCCCGCAGGCACTCGTGCCGATAGGGACACTCCTTCAGGTAACACGGCGAGCAGAACACGTAACGATCGAGGACGACCGAGGGAGAGCCGCTCGGACCGGTCCGACCCGGGTCGGTCGGACCGAAGAGCGCGATCACGGGCGTCCCGGCCGCCGCCGCGAGGTGCATCGGGCCCGAGTCGTTCGCGACCACGGCGCGCGCGCGCGCGAGGACGGCGGCGAGCTCGACCGGGTCGAGATCCGCGCCGAGCACCGGCGGCGGAACCGCAGCCGCGTCCGATACCCTGCGGGCCAGCTCCTCCTCTCCCGGTCCGATCGCGACCGCGACGGCGAGCCCCCGACCGGCGAGCTCGGAGGCGAGTCGCCCGAACCGCTCGGGAGGCCACCGCTTCGTCCACGAGAAGGCGGCCCCCGGCGCGAGCGCCAGGAAGCGTCCGGAGTCGGCGCGCATCCCGGCGCGGGCGAGCGCCGCTTCGGCGCGTTCCGCCGCGTGCGCCGGGATGAGGAGCCGGGGCGGACCCGCGTCCGGCTCGATTCCGCGGGAGCGAAGCAGAGCGTCGTAGTCGCGCAGCTGGTGCGCGTCGGCGGGCGGCGGCGGGAGGGAGCGTGTGAGGAGCGCCGCCCGGCCGTCGGTCGCGTATCCGATGCGGTCCGGGACTGCCGCGAGAAACGGAACGAGCGCCGAGCGGAACGAGTTCGGCAGCAGCCACGCTTCGGCGAACCGGTCCCGCGCGATGGCGAGCGCGTCCGCGACGAGCCCGGAGACCGCCCGCACCTCGCCGGCCGAGCCTTCCGCGCGGTAGATCGCCGCCGGGCCCGGGCGGGCGAGCACCGCGAGACGCTCGCCGGGTGACGCGCGGGCGAGAGCGCGCAGGACCGGCAGGGACATGACCGCGTCGCCGATCCAGTTGGGGGCGACGACGAGGCGCCCCAGCCGACGTCTCACCCGCTCTCCGTCTTCCGTCTTCCGTTTTCCGTCTCCTGCGGAGACGGCGGCTTCGTCTTCCACCGGTTGTGGATCCACAACCACGCCGCCGGATCCTTGCGGATGGCGGTCTCGGTGACCTCCATGTAACGCGCCGTCGCACGGCGCACCCGCTCGTCGCGGTCGACGTGCGCGCCGTCGAACTCCTCCGGAAGGATCGGTTTCTCGAACTCCAGGCGATAACGCCCCTCGCCCAGCGGCCAGGTGAAGACCGGAATGACCGCGGCTCCCGTCCTCAACTGGATCCGGGCGAGAGACGGTGTCGTCGCCGCCGGCCGGCCGAAGAACGGAACGAACACGGCTTCCCGGGCGAGGACGTTCTGGTCCACGAGGATCGCGACCGTCTCGTTGCGGGCGATCGCGCGCAGGATCTCCTTCGCGGCGTCCCTCTTCGAGATCGGGCGATTCCCGAACCGCCGGCGGCGCCGGTCGAGCTCTTCTTCGAGGAGCCGGTTATCGAGGGGGCGCGCCACCGGCGAGATCGGCTCGCCGAGAAGGCCCGCCACGAGCGCTCCGACTTCCCAGCTTCCGAAGTGGGCGGAGAGAAGGAAGACGCCTTTCCCGCGCGCGCGCGCGCCGCGCAGGTTTTCCTCGCCGACGACCGCGACACGGGAGTGCAGTTCCTCCCGCGAGAGCCGCGCCGTCTCGAGGAAGTCGACCAGAGCGTTCGCGAAACCGCCGAGCGACTCCTCCGCGATCTCCGCGATCTCGGGCGGTTTCTTTTCTGGGAAAGCGGCGGTCAAGTTTGCGAAGAGGATACGGCGGCGGGAAGGTAGGAGCGCTAAAGCGGCTCTCGTGGCCGCGCGAATGAGCCGACGCGCCGCGGCGCGGGGCAGCATGACGAGACCGGCGGTCGCCATCCGGAAGAGCGCGAGCTCGGCGCGATCGCGGAGCGCGGAGCGGCGCCGTTTGCGCCGCCGGCGCCCGGGGAGAGCCGGGGCCCCGCCGGAGCCGGCCGCGACCCGGCCGGAGACGCTCATGGGCGCGGAACCGAAGCCGC
>DASUAD010000538.1:0-2677 GCA_035763965.1 Thermoanaerobaculia bacterium
GGAGCGCTTTTTCGTCGTCCGCGGCCGGATACCCGAGGGAGAGGCGCAGGAAGAACCGATCCATCTGGGACTCCGGAAGCGGGTAAGTCCCCAGGTACTCGACCGGATTCTGTGTCGCGACGACCATGAACGGCTGGGGCAGCTCGCGCCGCTCCGACTCCACCGTCACCGCGCCTTCGTTCATCGCCTCGAGCAGAGCGGACTGCGTCTTGGGCGTTGCGCGGTTGATCTCGTCGGCGAGAACGATGTTCGCGAAGAGGGGGCCGGCGTGAAACTCGAAACGGTCGCTCGCCGCGTGAAAGACGGTGATCCCGAGCACGTCCGCGGGGAGCGTGTCGCTGGTGAACTGGATTCGGCGGAAGTCGAGCGAGAGGCTTCGCCCGAGCGCGCGGGCGAGCGTCGTTTTTCCCACGCCCGGGACGTCCTCGATCAGGATGTGCCCGCGGGAAAGGAGCGCCGTCAGCACGAGATCGATCGTGCGCGGCTCGCCGCGGTAGGCGCGACCGACGTTCTCCCGGAGACGGGCGAGGTCCGATGTGATCGAAGCTGTCACTTGTGGGATCCCTTTCCGCGGACGAGAGCTTCCACCGCGGCGCGGAGGTCCTTCTCGCGCTCGAACGGGAGCACGAGAACGCCCTCTTCCGCGACGACGATGGCGGCGTTGCGCACACCGGGAGCGATCACCGGTCGGTCCGAGAGGACCAGGTTCCCGGAGAGGTCGGACGCGCCCCGCAACTCGCGAACCGCCTTCCACGTCCCGACGTCGCTCCACCCGGCGGCGAGCCGGACCGCCCGGACTCCCCGGGCGCGCTCCATGACCGCGTAGTCGATCGAAATGGCGGGAAGCGATTCCCATGCGGCGTTCGCCGCCGACGGGTCGCCGGCCAGCCGGTCGCGGTACCGCTCGATGGACGTCACGAGCTCCGGCGCCACGCGGCGCGCCTCCGAGAGAAATCGCGACGGCCGGAAGACGAAGATTCCGGCGTTCCAGTAGTGCCGGCCCGAGGCAAAGAACGCCTCCGCGCCGGCAGCATCCGGCTTCTCGATGAAACGTACGACTTCGTAACCGCCGGGGACCTCCCTGTCCGCGACTTCAAGATAACCGAAATCCGTGTCGGCGCGGGTCGGCGGTACCGCGAGAACGACCACCGAGGCGGATTCGCAGAGCCGGGACGCTGCGAGGAGCGCCCTCCGAAACGCATCCGCGTCGGCCACGGCGTGGTCCGAGGGGACCGCCGCGGTGATCGGATCACCGTCGCGCTCGAAGTCGAGCGCCGCCCGCAGGATCGCGGGGCCGGAGTTGCGGCGCGCGGGCTCGGCGAGGACGTGCGCGGCGGGCAGCCCGGGCAGTTCCGCGAGGACGAGATCCGCGTGCTCGCGCGCGGTCGCCACGAAGATCTCGTCGGCGACCGGAGCCACCCGATCCCACGTGTCCGCCAGAAGGCTCCGGTCCGAAACGAGGCGGAGGAACTGCTTCGGTCGCGCGGGAGTCGAGAGCGGCCAGAGACGGGTGCCGCCTCCACCCGCGAGGAGCAGGATGCGCATTCCCGATTGTCTCACTCCGGCGCAAAACCGAGGAACTCGACCTCCGGAGCCAGGCTCACTCCGAATTTCTCCCGGACCGAGTCGCGCATGAGCTTCATGAGCGCGAGGACGTCGGAGGCGCGTGCGCCTCCCAGGTTGACGATGACGTTGGCGTGCCGGGTCGAGATCGCCGCGCCGCCGCGACGCTCCCCTTTCAGGCCGCACGACTCGATCAGCCGACCGGCGTAGTCGCCCGGCGGATTCTTGAAGATGCTCCCCGCGTTGGGCTCGGACGGGAGCGCGCCCCGCCGTTTCTCGGCGACGACCCGTGTCCTCTCTTCGATCTCCCCGGCAGATGCGGGACGGAGGCGGAGCGTCGCCTGGGCGACGATCTCGCCGGTCTCGCAGAGCTCCGTCCACCGATATCCGTGCGGGATCTCGGCCGCGGTGGCTTCACGGCGGCTGCCGTCGCGCGCGACCAGCCGGACCGTCTCGAGGATGTCGAAGATCTCCCCGCCGTAGGCGCCCGCGTTGATCCGGACAGCGCCCCCCATCGACGACGGAATCCCGGAGATCGACTCGAGCCCCGAGAGCCCCGCCCGCGCCGCCGCCGCGCACGCGCCGCCGAGCGCCGCACCGCCGCCCGCGACGAGACGTTCGCCGTCGATCTCGATGCGCAGGAAGTCCCCCTCGAGCCGTACCACCCAGCCCGGAAACCCGGCGTCGGCGGCGAGGACGTTCGAGCCCATGCCGAGAAGCGCGAGCGGTTCCCCGGCCCGGCGCGCCGACTGAAGGACGCGCGAGAGGCCCTCCTCCGTCCGCACGCGGCAATACCAGCGGGCCGGGCCGCCGATCCGGAGCGTCGTGTGCCGGGAGAGCGGCTCGTCCGCCAGAATCGTCCCGTCGCGCTCCGCAAGTTCGATGCTCATGGCGTCCAGGCCACCACGGCCGCGAATCCCGCGGTCAGGCCGGCCGCGAGGACGCCCGCGGCGACGTCGTCGATGACGATCCCCCACCCGCCGGGGAGGCTCTGCCACGCACGGATCGGGCCCGGCTTCCAGACGTCGAACAATCGGAACGCCACGAACGAGACGATCCACGAGGCCGCCGCGGCACCCGGGGACGGATACGCGAAGAGCGGGACGACGGCCGA
>DASUAD010000539.1:0-2821 GCA_035763965.1 Thermoanaerobaculia bacterium
TCGACCGAGGGATTCCGTGCGGCGACGGCATCCAGCTCCTGCGCCCGGTCGCGGTCTCCGACGACGAGAACGGTGATCACGGCTGACCGACCGCGCGGGGAGGCTCGCCCGGCCGGTCGAACCACACCGATACGGCGGCGCCCGGCGTCGGCCGGGGTTCGCGGCGCGCGATCGTGTAGAACTCGAACGTCCAGAGGCCCGGCCGGTCCGGCGCGAACCGGAAGGTGAACTCGACGGGTCCCGTTAAACGGATGCGGTCGAAGGTCACCGTGCCCGCGACCTTGGTCGTGACGTTCCCTTCCTCGACGTAAGCAAAGATCGGCGGCGGATACGAGTAGCTCGTCCGCCGGCTCGCCTCTTCCGGCGTGAGGCGCGAGGGAGGGGGTTCCCAACCGATGGTCACGAAAGCAAGACTCCGCCCGGTGATCGGCATGCCGCGCACGATGACGACGGGCTGCGAGGGGAGGCGGTCGAGCTTCAGCCACTCGAGGTGACGGGTCAGGAACTCCTGCGCCATCCGGAAGCTCCCGCCCGCGATCGCGTAGCCGACTCCCACGTGGGTCGCAGCCGGGTCGAGAATCGTGCGGCGGTGGCCGTCGTTCGGAGGGGTCTCGGCGAGCATCCCGGCGTGCGACTCGAGGGCCAGGTCGGTCGTGCTTTCGTCGAACGACGAAGCCGTGGTCCTCCACGTCACCGAGTTCTCGTACTGCATTCCGAAGATCCCCGCGAAGGAGGTCCGCGCGTAGGGGGGGATGCCGTTCGTCAGGAAGTGGCCGCTCGTGCGCTCCCGGATCTGGTTCGCGCAGAACTCGTCGGCGACGCGCGAGGCGGACTCGTCCCAGAGGACGGAGGTCAGGCCTGCGGCCAGGCGGTCCCGGTTGATCCTCTCGAGCACGGCTTTCTTGACGGGATCGAGAGGCGCGGAGTCGGCAGGAGGCACCCGGTCCTCGATCGGCGCGTCGAGCAAGGGCGCGACGATCGCGAGGGAGGGCGCCGGGACGTCGGGGGCGATGTTGCGCGAACACGAAACTGCCAGGAGAAGGAGGACGCGTGTTAGCTTGACCGCCGCATGGCCAAGACCGAGGCGGGGCCGTCCCCTCCCCCCGGCCCTCTCCCGGGGGGAGAGCGAGAAGCCGGCGGCGCCTCTTCGAGGCGCGACGCGATTCGTTTCGGCACTTCCGGCTGGCGAGCCGTGCTCGCCGAAGAGTTCACGTTCGCGAATGCCCGGCGCGTGGTCACGGCGATCGCGCGGGTCCTCTCCGAGGACGGGTTCGGCGGCCGCCTCGTCCTCGTCGGCTACGACACGCGCTTCCTGGCCGAACGGTTCGCGGCGGAGGCGGCGCGAGTCCTGGCGCGCGAAGGGTTCGCAGCCGAGGTCGCGTCGCGACCGGTGCCGACCCCGGCGCTCGCCTTCGAGGTCCGCCGCCGCGGCGCCGCGGGCGCCGTGAACTTCACCGCCAGCCACAACCCTGCACGCTATCTCGGTATCAAATTCTCCACGAGCGACGGGGCGCCCGCTCTGCCCGAGTCGACGGCAAGAGTCGAGGCGGCGATCGCGCGCCTGGCGGAGGTCCCGGCGCCGGAGAGCACGTCCGCGGCACCGACGTTCGATCCGGTCGCGGCGTACCTCGGCGACCTCGGCCGAAAGGTGGACGCCTCCGCAGTCGCGGCGGACGATCCCCGTTTTTCGCTCGACTTCCGCTTCGGCACGTCGGCCGGCTTTCTCGACGCCTTCCTCGAGCGCGCCGGGGTGACGGGCCCCCGGCTCCTGCGGTTGAACGCGAACCGGGATCCCCTCTTCGGCGGCCAGTCGCCGCAGTGCGGCGAGAAGGAGCTCGTCCGCCTCGCGGAGGAGGTGCGCCGCTCGGGCTCGCGCCTCGGGCTCGCGTGCGACGGCGACGCCGACCGATTCGGGGTCTGCGACGACCGGGGCACTTACGTCCCCCCGAACCTCCTGCTCGCGCTCCTGCTTCGGGACATGCTCGGCCGGAAGGGGCGCCGCGGCGGCGTGGCAAGGAGCGTCGCGACCACCCACGCTCTCGACGCGGTCGCCGCGAAGTTCGGGGTGCCCTGCTACGAGACGCCGGTGGGATTCAAATACATCGGGGAGAAGCTGATCGCGGGCGAGATCATCTTCGGCGGTGAGGAGAGCGCGGGCTTGACCGTCGAGGGACACGTGCCGGAGAAAGACGGCATCCTCGCGGACCTCCTCGTCGCGGAGATGTGCGGCGCGACGGGAAAGACGATCGGAGCGCTCGTCGAGGATCTCGACCGCGAGATCGGGCGGTTCCGCTCGACCCGCGTCGATAAACCGCTCTCGCCGGCCGAGCGGGAGCGGCTGGCGAACCTGCGCCAGTCGCCCCCGGACCGCGTCGGCAGCCGTCGCGTCGCGTCGGTCAACCGCATCGATGGAATCAAGTTGATTTTGGAGGACGGTTCGTGGATTCTGATTCGAGAGTCCGGTACGGAGCCCCTCGCGCGCCTTTACGTGGAAGCGAAATCGGAGCAGGACGTCGCGGCGTTGACGCGCGCGGCGATGGATCTCGTGGCGGTCGCGTGACCTTCGCCATCGAGGACATCTACGCCCGCGAGATCCTGGACTCGCGCGGAAACCCGACGGTCGAGGTCGAGGTGCTGCTCTCCGGGGGCGCAACCGGGCGCGCCGGAGTGCCGTCCGGCGCTTCGACCGGCAAGCGGGAGGCGCTCGAGCTGCGCGACGGGGACAAGAAGCGCTACGGCGGCAAGGGGGTGACGAAAGCCGTCGCGCACGTCAACGGCGAGATCTCCGACGAGCTCCGCGGCGCGGACGCGCGCGACCAGG
>DASUAD010000540.1:0-7310 GCA_035763965.1 Thermoanaerobaculia bacterium
ATCAAGACCTGCGAGGTCGGAAACAAGGACATCCGCAACCGGTTCTTTCGCGAGGCGCAGCTCGCCGGGAGCCTCCAGCACCCGAACATCACCATGGTCTACGAGTTCGGATTCGAGGGCGACGTCCCGTTCATGGTCCAGGAGTTCCTGCCGGGCGAGGACCTCGACGCCGTGATCCGGAAGAACGGTTCTCTCTCGATGAAGGACAAGCTGCGGATCCTGATCGGGGTCGCGTTCGGGCTCGAATACGCCCACAAGGCGGGCGTCATGCACCGAGACATCAAGCCGTCGAACGTGCGGGTGCTGGAGAACCAGTCGGTCAAGATCATGGACTTCGGCATCGCAAAGTCCGTCGACCCCGCCGACGAGATCACGCAGACCGGCATCACGGTCGGGTCGTCGTCCTACATGTCACCCGAGCAGATCGGAGGCGACACGCTCGATTTCCGGACGGACATCTTCTCCTTCGGCGTGCTCGCCTACGAGCTCCTGTCCGGCCGCAAGCCTTTCCGCAATGAGAACCTGTTCCTGCTCCTCGAGCAGATCGTCAAGGAAGACCCGCGGCCGCTGTCGGAGGGCTCCCCCGACGTTCCCGCTGCGCTCTCCGCGATCGTCGAGCGAGCGATGGCAAAGAAACCGGAGGACCGGTTCGCTTCCGCACGCGAGCTGCGGGACGCACTCGTCGCCGTGCAGCAGCAGCTCGCGCCGGTCGACGGCTCCTCCTCGCCCTCCCAGGAGATCCCGCTTCCCGACGACGAGTCGGGGCGGCTCGCCGCCCTCGCCCGGCTTGAGATCCTGGACACCGAGCCCGAACAGGAATTCGACGACTTGACGCTGGTGGCGTCGCAGCTCTGCGGAACTCCCGTTGCGCTCATTTCGTTCGTCGACCGCGATCGCGAGTGGTTCAAGTCGAAGGTCGGAATCTCGGAAACCTCGTTCCCGCGCCTGATCGCGTTCTGCGCCCACGCGATCATGGGCCGCGACGTCTTCGTGGTTCCCGATGCCGCCGCGGACAGCCGCTTCGCGACGAATCCGCTCGTGACCGACGAGCGTGGCGTCCGCTTCTACGCGGGTGCGCCGCTGCTGACGCCGGAAGGCTTCGCGGTCGGAACTCTCTGCGTCCTCGACCGTCAGCCTCGCGAGCTCCGGCCGGCGCAGATCGAGTCGTTGCGCGCGCTCGCGCGGCAGGTGATGGCCCAGCTCGAGCTCCGACGCCGGCGCCGCACGGAGAAGGAGCAGTCCGGCGAGAAGCTCATTCTGGAAGTGGCCGGCCTCGCCGACCGGGCGCCGGACGCGACGCATTTGCCGAAAACGCAATGAGCCGACGAACCACCGTCCTGATCGTGGACGACGACGAAGGCACGCTCGAATCGCTCGGCGGATTGCTCGATCTCGAAGGGTATCCGGTCGAGAAAGCGCGCAACGGCAGGGAGGCGCTGGAAAGGCTCGCGGCCGGAGACGGGCCGCCCGGATTGATCCTGCTCGACCTGAAGATGCCGGTCATGGACGGCTGGCAGTTCTTGACGGAGCGTGCGAAGAGCGCCGCCGCGCGCGAGACCCCCGTCGTGCTGCTCTCGGGCCTCCCCTACATTCCGAATGCGGCCGGCGTCGCCGATTTCCTTTCGAAGCCGATCGACGCCACGCGGCTCCTCGCCTGCGTCCGTCGTTTCTGCGGCGAGCCGCGCCGGACGTCGGGCGCCCGGCAATCCGAGCCCCGGCCGTAGCCTCTACCGGTCTCCGGGCGCCGTCGGCGTCTTCTCGACCTCGCCGGTCATCGGGACGAAGCGCACCGGAAGGATGTCCTTCTCGGTCACCCGGCCGTCCGCGGACTTGCGGAACACCTTCAGCTCCTGGAAGAACCCGCCGACGGGGATCACCATCACGCCGCCGGGCGCGAGCTGGTCGACGAGCGGCTCGGGAATTCGCTCGGGCGCCGCGGTCACGATGATGGCGTCGAACGGGGCGTGTTCCGGCCAGCCGCGGTATCCATCGCCTTCCCGGACGGTGACGTTGCGGTAGTTCAGCTCCTTCAAACGCGCGGCGGCGGAACGCGCGAGCTCGGGCACGATCTCGATCGTGTAGACCTCTCTCGCGAGCTCGCCGAGGACCGCGCTCTGGTAGCCGGAGCCGGTTCCGATCTCGAGGACGCGTTCCTCGGGACGCAGCTCGAGCAGCTCCGTCATGAGCGCCACGATGTAGGGCTGCGAGATCGTCTGGTTGCCGGGGATCGGAAGCGGATGATCTTCGTACGCCTGCGCGCGCTGCGCAGGATCCACGAACAGATGACGGGGGACCTTGCGCATCGCGGCGAGCACGCGCGGGTCGCGCACGCCGCGCGCGACGATCTGTGTCTCCACCATCCGCAAGCGGCGCTCCGTGTCGCCGTCGGCCCGTGTCGCCGTCGTCTTCGGGACGTCGGCGGCCGGGCGGTTGCCGCCGAGGGCAGCCGCCGCGAGGAGCAACAGCGCCGCACAGGCAGGTTTCACTTCGATGGCTCCGCCGCTCGCGCCTGCGGATGGGGGACGCGTCCGCCGACCACGGTCAGGACGACGGGGATCGTCGGAATCTCCCGTTCCGAGACGGCCATCGGATCCCGTGCAAACACCGTCAGGTCCCCCGCGGAGCCGGGCGTGATCTTCCCGCGGGATGCCTCCTCGAACGCCGCGTAGGCCGCGTCGGCCGTGAAGAGAGCGAGCGCTTCGCGGCGCGTCAGCTTCTCCGAAGCACGCCACCCGCCTGCGGGACGGCCGGCGAGGTCCTGACGGGTGATCGCCGCATGAAAGCCGAGGAGCGGGTTCTCCGATTCCACGGGAAAGTCGCTTCCCCCCGCGAGTCGCGCGCCGCCGTTCTTGAGGCTCCGCCACGCGTACGCGCCCTTGATCCGTTCGGGTCCGACCCGCGCCTCGGCCCAAGGCATGTCCGAGGTCGCGTGAGTGGGCTGGACCGATGCGATCACGCCCTCGCGCCCAAAGCGCGGGATGTCTTCGAGGGCGACGACCTGCGCGTGCTCGACGCGGGGCCGGTCCCGGCGGACGGAGCCCCCCGCGTCCGACGCGGCTTTCCGGAACGCGTCCAGCGCAACCCGGTTTCCCCGGTCGCCGATCGCGTGGATCCAGAGCTGCCACCCGTGCCGGCTCGCCTGCCGCGCGACTGCCTCCAGACGCTCCGGAGTCGTGACGAGGAGGCCCTGCCTTCCCGGCTCGTCCGAATAGTCCGCGAGAAGCGCGGCACCCCGGCTCCCCAGCGCGCCGTCCGCGTAGCCCTTGATCGCGCGGACGGTCAGAAAGTCCTCGTCCCGCCCGACCCGGATTCCTTTCGCGATGAACGTCCCCAGGGGCTCCGGCTCGGGAGACACGGTGGCGTAGACCCGGATCGGCAGCTCGCTACGGTCGGCGAGGCGCTGCAGGGCCGCGATCTCGTCGGCTCCGTAGCCGGAGGCGTCCTGGACCTCCGTCAGCCCGACTTTCGCGCACGCGCGCGTCGCGAGGAGGAAGCGTCGCTCGAGGTCCGCTTCGGTTGCCGCCGGGATGACCTTGTCCACGAGATCCGCCGCGTTGTCGACCAGCACTCCGGAAGGCGAGCCGTCGCTCCGGCGGAGGATCCTTCCACCGGCCGGATCCGAGGTGTCGGATCGGATCCCGGCTTTTTCGAGCGCAGTCGAGTTGACCCAGAGCGCGTGTCCGTCGACGCGCCGCGCGGCGACCGGTCGGTCCGGGACGATCGCATCGAGGTCGCGCGCATCGGGGAAGGACTTGCCGGGCCAGAGGTTCTGGTCCCAGCCGCGTCCCTCCACCCAGCTTCCCGCCGGAAGCCTCGCCGCGAGCTCTCCGATGCGTCCGGCCGCGACTGCCGCGGTCGCCGCGCCGCGGAGGTTCGCGATTTCGAGGGACTTGCCGAGACCGTAGAGGTGACCGTGCGCGTCCGCCCATCCAGGAAAAACGAAGCTTCCGGAGAGATCGATGCGTTTCGCGGCGCCGGCAACGCTTCGCGCGCGTTCGCCTTCGCCGACGAAGGCGATCTTTCCGTCCCGAATGACGACCGACGCTTTGCGCGGTTTCGCGTCGGCGGAGACGTAGACGGTCGCGTTCTCGAGAAGGAGATGATTGCCCTCGGCCGCTCCGGGCGCAGCGAACGTCAGAACCGCGAAGACGAGCGCCAGCACGGCAGGGAGTTTAGCGCGCGCCGGCTCGACTCTCGCTTCACGCCTCCCGTCTCACGATCAAGAGCGTCTGGTCGTCGTACTGCGGAACGCCCTGCGCGAAAAGTGCGACCTCGCGGAAGAGCTCGTCGGAGAGAACGCGCGCCGGGAGCCGGAGACGCGCGGCGAGCCCGCTCTGGAGCCGTTCGAGCCCGAACTCCTCTTCGTCACCGTTCGTCGCCTCCGTGAAGCCGTCCGTGTACACGCAAAGCAGATCGCCCGGGTCGTACCGGGTCGTCTCCTCGTGCCACGACCCGTTCGGCACGAGACCGAGGGGCACGCCCGTCGCGCCGAGCCGATCGATCTCGCCGGACCTCCGCGCGAGGAGCCCCGGGTTGTGCCCGGCCGAGACGTAACGAAGCAGCGACGCCTCCGGTTCGACGAGGCCGAAGAAGAGCGTCAGGAACTTGTGCGCGGCCGAGAACCTCTGGAGGTGCCGATCGATCCGGGAGACGAGCTCCACGATCGTGTCCGACGCTTCGATCTGGAGGTGGATCGCCGCGTGCACCGTCGAGACGAGAAGCGCCGCAGGTATTCCCTTTCCGGAAACATCCGCCACGACGAACCCGAGCCTTCCGCGCGAGAGCGGGAAAAGATCGAAGTAGTCGCCGCCCACCTGACGGGTGGGCAGCGTCGCGCCCGCGAGCTCGAGCCCCGGGATCTGCGGAAGCTCGCGCGGCAGGATCTGCCGCTGGATCGCCGCGGCGAGCTCGAGTTCCCGCTCGATGCGCTCTTTTTCGATCGCCGCGCGGTGGAGGCGGGTCGTCTCGATAGCAGCCGCGGCCTGGTTCGCGAAGAGCGAAAGGAGCCGCGCGTCACCCGGGGTGAAGTCGAGCACGCGCCCGTCGCGCGACTCCTTGTCGGCGACCGCGAGAACCCCGAGGCGGCGGCCCGGCACCGCGATCGAGACCGCCAGGCACTTCTGACAGTCCGCGAGTCGCACGCCGGCCGTCGGGACGCGAGCGGCGTCGTTGTTGATCTCGACGTCTCCCTCCGGCAGATCCCACGAGCGCACGGCCTCCGGCGGGAGGAGATCGCCGCCGACGCTTCGCGAGAGCGGCGCCGCGCCGCGCTCACCGAAGAGGACGAGGGTTCCCTTGCGCGCGTCGGTCAAGGAGATCGATCGGTAGAGAACCTCGTCGGCCAGAGCCGAGACGTCCAGCTGTCCGGAAAGCGAGAGGCCGAGATCGTAGAGGGATTCGAGCTCGAGGAGCCGCGCCTTCAGCTCGAACTCGGCGTCCTTGACGAGTCGCGCCAGCCGGCTCGCCGCGAGGACGGCTCCGAAAATGAGCCCGAGCGACGCGGCGAGCTCGGTCGGTTCCTCGAGCTCGGGGAACCCTCCCCCTTCGAGAGCCAGGAACCCGTGGACCTCCCCCTCTGCCTCGAGCGGCACCCACAGCAGGCCGCCCTCGACCTCGGGCGCTTCGGGAAAGCGCGCCGGCAGTTCCCAGCCTGGTTCGGAACCCGCCGTGTCGAAAGCGGTCACCCAGCCCTCCGACTCGCGGAGAAAGACGGCCGCCCGTCGGGCCCCGACGAGCGAACGCGCGGCCTCGGCGATCCGGACGGGGAGCGGCGTCTCGTTCTCGCGCCGAAGCGCCGCGAGCGCCCGCGTAAGGTCGTCGATCCGGCCGACGGTCCGGAGCGCGGAATCGGTCACGCGATCGTCGTCCGGAGGACCCGGCGGGTCATGAGGAAGCGCCGACGGCCCGGAGAGCATCCCTCTCGGTGGGATAGATCGCCGCGTACTGCGCGAGCCCCATGATCCGGAACGTCTTGTCGATCGTGGGCGTCAACCCGCAGAACGCGAGCACGGCTTTGCGTTCCATCACCTTCTCGAGCACTTCGATGAGGATCGAGATGCCGATCGAGTTCACGATCCGCGTTTTCTCCAGGTTCATGATGAGCGCGCGCGCCCCGGAATCGAGCTCCGAGTACGCCTCGCGGGCAATCTCCTCGCCCCCCTGGTTGTTGATGTATCCGTCGGTCCAGAAGAGCGCGACGTCGCCACGCCTTTCGACCGAGACCTTGCAGGTTTCGCTCACTTGAATTTCCTCATGAGAATTCGGGTGCCCCACTCTCCCGACGTGATCTCGACCTCGTCCATCAGGCTCTTGATGATGTGAAGGCCCCAGCCGCGCCGCCTTCTCTCCTCGAAGGTCTTCTGCGGGCTCGGCGACTCCACGCCGGCCGTGTCGAAACCGCGTCCCCGGTCGAGAACTTCGATCTCGAGCCACTCCCCGGCCTCCCGCCGGCCGCCGACCCGGAACGTGATGTGAACCTGATTGTCCTCCGTATGGGCGTGCTCGAACGCATTGATGCACGCCTCGACGAGCGCGAGCTTGACCTCGTCGATCTTGTCCCGCGCCATGTCGATGTACTCACCGAGCGCATCCGCCTGTGCGGTCGCGACGATCTCCATTTCCGGGGCGACCGGAATCGTCAGCGAAACCGCCGGAGCTCCGGTGGCCGCGGGCTGGCTCGGTGCCGGGTCGCGCTGTGCCATCAGCCCCCTTTCCGCGTTACGGGTCTCGGGAACGAGGATACCTTCTCGGCGGAAGAGCCGCCGTCGGCCCGGGAAATCGCGCGCAGACTCGTCGCCCCGGGGGGCTCACCGGCTCCCGATCGGATCATTCGAGAACCTAGAAGCGCAGGAAGAACTGGAGCGAACGAACGAGAACGGGAGAGACGCTGCCCGACGCGAAGAGAATGATCGCCGCCACGAGCTCGCCCGCGAGAGCCCCCCAGAGAAGGCGCGGGGACAGGCCCTGCGGGCCTGCACCCGCCGCAGTCCACTGCCGCGCGGACTGCGCGTCGGCATCTCCCGCGGGCCACAGTGGGAACCCGCGCCGGGCGGTGGCACTCCCCGGGAACCCGTCCCAGCGTTCGCGGTCGAGAGCGAATGTGTTCTTCACGGCGACGGTCTGGCATAAGGGCAATTCCTCTGCCACCGTCACCCGGCCGGGAAAAACCGCCGCAACTCACTGCGGTACCGAGGTTTAGCCCGAGATCAGGCCTGCGGACGCGAAGTGGAATAGTGTGCCAGATTGTCTTGATCCTTCTGTTTCCCAGTCGGTATCGTGTGGGTAAGTGCCGGAGATACGAATCTTACAAC
>DASUAD010000541.1:0-4551 GCA_035763965.1 Thermoanaerobaculia bacterium
TTACCGCACCGTTTCACCCTTGCCGTCCCCGGACGAAAGCCCGGGAAGGGCGGTCTGTTCTCTGTGGCACTTTCCTTCGCGTCGCCGCGACCGGGGGTTACCCGGCATGCCGCCCGTATGGAGTTCGGACTTTCCTCCCCGGTCTCCCGGGGCGATCGGACAGCCCGCTCGGACCGTTAAAGCATAGCATCGGCGCGGTTTATCAGCAAGCGATTCGCGTCCCGGTCTTTCCGACCGGCTAGCGCGCGCGATTCGATTCGTCGGAGAACCAGCGCAGCCACTCCTCTACGTCCACCCGCGTCTCGTCCCGTTTGGGAGCAGCCGGCGCACCGGACCCGAATCGACTCCAGAAGTTTTCCGGCGACATCACCGCAGCCCCCGCGTCTCGCGCGCGGCGCGCGAGTGCGCGGTCGGCGGTCACCACGGTCGTTTCCGCCGGCTGCGCGGCGCGCGAAGTCTCTCTCACGATCGCGTCGTCGGCCGAGATCGCGCCCGAGAACCGGACGACCAGGTGTCCGAGCGACAGCGGCGCGCCGGCCCCATCGAAAAACAAGATGACCTTTGCGCGCGTGCGCCGAAGGCGATCGGAGATTTCCCGGGCCAGGGCCTCCCGGTCCCCGGCTGCGCCGCGACGCCCGAGAGCCGCTCCGACGATGTTGTCACCGTCGAGGAGGTAAGGCATCGCGGTCAGGCCGGCTTCTGCCGGTGCCGACGCCGCGGATGCTGAATGCGGAAGAAGAGAACCGCGAGCGCGCGCCGGACGCGCTCGAAGTGCGTCGCAAGGAGAACGAGAAGCCCGACGAGGACGAGCGCCGTGACCCACGGAACGAAGAAGACGAGCGCCGCGAGAACGACCGCGACGACGTCCTCCGCGAGCGAAAGCGCGAACTGAGTCCATCCGTGCGTGGCCGCCGTCGTCTCGAGCCGCGTCGTCGATTTCGCGACGTGCGCCGCCGCCGCGGCGATCGCGCCTCCGAGGCCGACGCCGACCTGCTGAACGATCGACGTCGCGGGCACGGCCGAGACGGCGAGGAGCGCGCCGACCACGGGGCGCAGGAGCGTGTTTGCGAGCTCCCAGAAGCGGTCGAGCATCGGAATCTTGTCGACGACGAACTCGACGAGAAAAAGGACGAGCGCGAATCCGAACACCGTCTGGCTCGCGAGAATCGGCGCGAGCGCCCCCGGGAATTCCTGGGGCAGAAGCCGATAGAGCGCATGGAAGAAGAGAAGCACCGCCCAGGCGTTGAATCCTGCGGCGGCGGCGAGCCCGAAACCCGTGAAGACGGCGTTCATGCCGGTTTCTGTCCCCGGCCCTGCATCATCTCCCTTTCCGGAGCAGACGCGACAGCAGGCCTCCACGCCCAGTCGACTCCTTCGCCTTCGTCTCATCCGGAACGAGGGTCTGCCGTCCGGTGACCTCCGTCAACAGCGCGGCGCTTTCCGGTCCGGGATCGAGATCGTTCGCGCGGCGCGCGTAGGGTTCTGCCTCGTGTTTCCGGCCGTGGGAGAGCAGTGCCCGGGCGGTGGCGCGCAGGAAGTCGACCCGCGAGGGCGCGAGGCGCGTGGCCTCCTTCATGTGATCGAGGCCGCGGTCGGTCCACTTCTCGTTGCGGAGCTCGACTTCCCCCAGCCGGAATTGGTACTCGGCTCTGTCGGGCGCGAACCGGACCGCTTCCCGGAGGAATTCGGCTGCCGAGAAGTAGTCTTTCGCCTCGACGAAATCCATCGCGTGGGAGAAGTTCCTCGCTGCGAGGTGGCGGCGAGCCTCCGGATCCGCCTCCTTGCGCTCTCCGGCGACGACGGCGACGTCGGGCTGGTCGGCGTTGCGGTCGTATTCGGCGCGCAGCTGCGGGTCCGTGAGCGTGTCGTGGGCGATCTTGAGGCGCTCGAAGACCGCGGTGAGTTCCTTCTCGAGCGAAGCGAGGTCGGGCCGGTGGCGCTGGTCCGGGTGGAAGAGTCGTCCCTTTTCCAGGTATGCGCGGTGGACTTCGTCCTCGTTGGCTTCGCGACCGACGCCCAGCAGCTCGTAGTGGGAAAGCCAGTCGATGCGCCGCCACGTGTTCCGAATGAGCTCCGCGTGACCCGGCGTCGATCGGGTCGGCTCGCTCGTCACCTCGACGTTCAGCGTCGCCACGGTTCCCACCGACGCACGGCCGGCGGTGCCGTCGGGCTTCCACTCGACGATCCCGCACGAGAGGAGTGCGTAGAGGATTTTCGCCGATGCCGCCCGGGAGGAGCCGGCGATCGAAAGGAGCGAATCGAGGTCCAGGAGCCCGTCGATGCGGGAGAGGACGTAGGCCTCCTGGGGGGCCAGCGGCAGATACTGGTATCGCGACATCGGGTCCCGCGACAGGCGCAGCACGCCCGACCCCTCGCCGAGGTGCTGGCGGAACGAGGGGCTCTCCGGCAATCTTCGGATTCCCTCGACGATGATCGCCGCGGTCGAGAACGCGAGGACCACGTCCGGATCGAGCACGGCGGTCGACGCCTCGAAGCGATATTCTCCCGAATCCCACTCGAACGCGGAGTAGACGATTTCCTCCACCAGCCTCTTCATCTCCGCGTTGATGACTGCGCGGGACAGGAGCCCGTGCTCCACGAGCTTCTTCCCGAGTCGCGACCCCTTCTGCCGCGCGATCTCCTCCAGGGCCCAGCGCAGATCCTCGTCGGATACCTTTCCCCTCCGGCGAAGGAAGGCGCCGATGCGCTGCGCCTCGCGCGACGACGTCGCCGTGCGAAGTTCGCCTTTCTCGAAGAAGAGGCGGCGGACCTCCTCTCCGTGGGTGACCGTGAGGGTGCCACGAAGCTGTTCGATGAAGATCCTCCGGAGGATCTGGGGCAGGGGCGTGTCGGAGAGCGAGCCGCGGAAAGCGGGTGCGCGCGAATGGCCCGCGGAATCGCCGGAGTCGCCCATGGATTTGTGTGTCCTAAGGTAACAGAGCGCGCGTCGAAACCACGGCCGGTTGATTTCGGGGAGTGAAGAAAAAGCGCGGTACCTCTGCCTTTGCGGTGCGCGCCTGGTCGATCGTCGAAAACCGTCCCCAGAAAACCCGGAAGCACTCGCGACCGCCGTACGGGGCCGCGAGAAGCCACATCGCGCCTCGACGATCGTAACGCCACGCCTCCTCGAGTGAAGGCAGCTCGCAGACGAGCTCGAGCTGGATCGAGTAGCGTGTCCGGCGGTCGCGGGCCAGGCGGCGGAGGTCGTTCTCGGCGCGCGCGATCCACAGGCGCCGATCGCGGGGTGGAGCAACGGCGCCGGTCGCCGGCTGTTCGGACAGGATGGTCGGATGCGGGCTCGGCGGCCGCTTCGGAGTGGGTGCCGCTGCCGCACTCGCCGGGGTCGGTGGCGGCTCCGTCGCCCGGGGCGCGGCCGCCACCACCGCGGTGGCGGCGGGAATAGAAAACGAACCCGCCGCGACGCCCGGGCTTCGCGCTCCCGCGGCGGGAGACGGAAGGGACTGCGGACCGGGAAGGGCGTTTCTCCCCTCGCGGGAACGGAAAAAGAGGAGAGCCGCCACGGCGATCGCGAGGATCACGAGAATCCAGAGCGACCCGAGGCCCGATCGGCTGGGTCGCAGGAGCTCGGGAGGCTCCGGCATCGCGAGAGGCTGATCCATCGGCTCGGGCGGAACCTGCTCCCAGCTCGTGACGATCTCGGGCTCGGGCGCGGCGCCGGGGGCCGGGAGAGGAAGCTCCAGGGGCGACTCGACTGGAGCCGGGGCTTCGAAAGCGCGGGCTTCGGGTTCACGGGCCGGCGTGGGAATGTCGGGTTCCGCTTTTTCGGAGGGGGGAGGAGCCTCGGCCGGCATCGGAGGAGTGAGTGGTTCCCGCGGCCGCTCGGGCTCGAGCTCCGGCGCGGCGGCTTGCCCGGGAGGTTCCGGAGCCCGCTCGACGGCCTGTCGAACGGGCGTCTCGGCCGCATACTCCGGATGGACGAGCCCCAGGATCGTCAGGGCGGCGAGGAGCTTCTCGACGGAGAAGGGATCCGGCGGGACGCGCCGGGAGATTTCGGCCGCTGTGGCGCGCCCGTCGATCGCAGCAACTACGAGACGGGCGTCGGCCGTGAGGCCGAGCGTGGGAAACGTCTCCTCGAAGTCCGACGACCGCTGCAGCGGCGCGTCGGTCGCGCCGAGCGACCCGTGAATGAACTCGCGGTCGCGGGATCGCAGGAAGAGCTCGAGGAGGAGGCGTTCGATGCCGAGGCGAAACTCTCCCGGCTCGGGCCGCTCGGATGGATCGAAGGAGTAGCTTCCCTCGAGCCATCCGAGCAGATCGGACAGGACTTCGACCGCCCGGATCTTCTCGCCCCAGCGCCAGTCGCGCTCGGTCAGCAGGCCCTGTTCCCGCGCGGCGCGCGCGCGATCACGTCCCGCGGTCGGCCGGCGCTCCTCGAGGACCCCGGGATCGAGCTTTCCCGCCCGGACGAGGACTTCCGCGGTGTCGAACGAGGGATCCGAGGTGAACACCCCGACGACCGTGCCGTCGAGTATCTCGACGCGTACCCGCTGGTCCGGGCGCGAAAACGCAAGGACCCCGGTCGCGGGGTGG
>DASUAD010000542.1:0-3117 GCA_035763965.1 Thermoanaerobaculia bacterium
GGCGTGGTGAACACGCACGGCTGGACGGAAAGCTCGCCTCTCTCGCTCGAAGAGGCGGCCGTTCGGCTGGCGGAGGCCGGCCTGGAGGATCTGATCGTGACCGATATCGCGCGCGACGGCGAGCTCGCCGGCCCGGACGTCGCGCTCTTTCGGCGCGCCGCCGGAGCCTTCGGCCGGAGCGTCATCGCCGCCGGCGGAATCGCAGGGCCCGCGGACATCGAAGCTCTCGAGGCGGATCCGGCGGTTCGCGGCGCCGTCGTGGGCGAGGCCTTCTACGAAGGAACGCTCTCGCTCTCCGAGCTGGGAAAGAGGGGTTCATGAACCGCGCCACCGGTCTCAAGGTGCGAATCGTTCCGTGTCTGGACGTCCGCGACGGACGAGTCGTCAAGGGGACGCGCTTCGCGAATCTTCGCGACGCGGGGGACCCCGTTGAAGCTGCGGCCCGATACGCGATGGAGGGCGCGGACGAAATCGTCTATCTCGACGTGTCGGCGACTCCCGAAGGACGGAGCGCCGTGCGCGAAGTTGTCGAGCGCACGGCGCGCTCCCTCTTCGTACCCCTCACGGTCGGAGGTGGCGTGCGCGGCGCGGCCGACGCCGAGCGACTCCTGCGCAGCGGCGCCGACCGGATCTCGGTCAACTCGGCCGCGGTCGTCCGGCCCGAGCTCGTCGACGAGCTCGCGCGTGCCTTCGGCAGCCAATGCGTCGTCCTGGCCGTGGACGCGCTCCGGGCGCGAACCTCCTGGACCGTGTGGACCGAGGCCGGCCGACGCGACGCCGGCCGTGACGCCCTGGCCTGGGCCCGGGAAGGCGCGGATCGCGGGGCAGGCGAGATCCTCCTGACGTCCATCGACCGCGACGGAACGGGACGCGGATACGATCTGGAGCTTCTCGAGGAGGTCGTCGCGGCGGTGAACGTTCCCGTGATCGCATCGGGGGGCGTGGGCAGTTACGCGCACATGCTCGAGGGCGCCCGAGGGGGCGCCGCGGCCCTGCTCGTTGCGGGCACGTTCCACCGCGGGGAACTCACGATCCGGGGCGCCAAGGAGGCGCTCGCGAGGGCAGGCGTTCCCGTGAGGACGGCGGCGTGAGTCTCGACGCTCTGAGATTCGACGAGCGCGGACTCCTTCCGGTCGTCGTCCGCGACGTCACGACGGGAGCCGTCTCGATGCTCGCGTGGGCCAACCGCGAGGCGCTCGAGCGCACGATCTCGACGGGCGAGGCCACGTTCTGGAGTCGGTCTCGCGGGACCCAGTGGATCAAGGGCGAGACCTCCGGCCAGCGCATGCAGGTCGTCGCAGTCGTCGCCGACTGCGACGGCGACGCGGTGTTGTACGAGGTTCGTCTCTCCCGGGCAGCCTGTCACACGGGCCGGGCGAGCTGCTTCCACCAGAATCTCTCCGGCGTGAGCGAAGCGGACTCCCCCGAGAACTTCGATCTCTCGCCTCTCTTCGCGATCTTGAAGAGCCGCCGGCGTGAGCGTCCCGCGGGCTCCTACTCGACCCAGCTCTTCGAGAAGGGACTCGACCACATCCTGAAGAAAGTCGGTGAGGAAGCTTTCGAGGTCATCGTCGCGATGAAGAACTCGGACGACGAAGCGCTTGCCGGGGAGGTCGCGGATCTTCTCTATCACCTCGCCGCCGCCATGACCGAGCGCGGTCTGCCGCCGGCTGCCGTCAACGAGGCGCTCGCCCGGAGGCGCAGGCCTTGAGCCGAAAGGACGCCGAGCGACGCGACCCTCTCGCGCGCGCGAGGACCGGGCGACTCGTGCCGGTCGTCAGGGAATTCTCGCCCGACGGTCTGACTCCCCTCACGCTCTTCCGCAGGATGCGGCGCTCGGGGGAAGAGTGCTTCCTCCTCGAGAGCGTCGAGGGAGGCGAAGCGATCGCCCGCTACACGGTCCTCGGCGTGGCGCCGTCGGCGCGCCTGACGGCCCGGGGCCCGGCCGTCGAGATCGAGCGAGAGGGACAACGCCGCCCGTCGCGTCTGTCGCTCCTCCCCGCGCTCGACGCCCTCACGCTCCGCGATCGCTTCGATCCCGACCCGGATCTCCCGCCTTTGTGCGGGGGAGCGGTGGGCTTTCTCGGCTACGACGCCGCGCGGCTCTTCGAAAACATTCCCGATCGGCATCCCCGGGAAGACGAGATTCCCGACGCCCTGTTCCTCCGCTTCGATTCGATCGTCGCATTCGACCATGCGCGGGGGCGTCTACTGCTCACGACCGCGGCGGAAGAAGAAGAAACGCGGTCCGTCGAGAGGCGGCTCGATCGGCTCCAGGAGTTTCTCGACGGCGAAGATCCGGTCGAATCCTTCGAGTCTTCTCCGGCCCCGGACTTCGCCCCGACGATGCCGAGGAAGGACTTTCTCGGCGCCGTGGATGCCGCGAAGGAGGCGATTCTCGCGGGGGAGATCTACCAGGTCGTGCTCTCCCAGCGGTGGACGGCGCCGCTCGCGATCGATCCCCTGGACGTCTACGACGCGCTTCGGAGGTTGAACCCGTCGCCGTATCTCTTCTATCTCGAGACCCGGGAAGCGTCGGTCTTCGGCGCTTCGCCCGAGATGCTCGTGCGGTGCCGGGGCCGCGTGGTCGAAACCCGGCCGATCGCGGGAACCATTCGCCGCGGCGCAGATCCGGAGGAGGATGCCCGCCTGGCCGCGCAGATGCTCGCGGACCCCAAAGAACGCGCCGAGCACGTCATGCTCGTCGACCTGGGCCGCAACGACCTCGGCCGGGTGTGCGAGATCGGGAGCGTCCACGTCGCCCGCTATGCCGAGATCGAGCGGTACTCGCACGTGCAACACCTCGTCTCGGACGTTCGGGGCACACTCGCTCGAGGCATGAGATCGACCGACGCGCTCGCGTCCTGTTTCCCGGCGGGGACGCTGACGGGCGCTCCGAAGATCCGCGCCATGGAGGTGATCGACGAGCTGGAGTGCTGCCGGCGCGGGATCTACGGCGGCGCCGTGGGGTACCTCGACCACTCCGGCAACCTCGACATGGCGATTGCCATCCGGACCGCCGTCGTGGAGAGCGGCAACTGCCGGATCCAGGCGGGCGCCGGGATCGTCGCCGACTCGATCGCCGAGAACGAGTATCGCGAAGCCGAATCGAAGGCG
>DASUAD010000543.1:0-8887 GCA_035763965.1 Thermoanaerobaculia bacterium
CGTCGCAGAAATCAAACGCACGTCCACCTTCAGCTCCTGCGAGCCGCCCACGCGCCGCAGCGTTCGATCCTCGAGAACGCGCAGCAGCTTGACCTGGAGCTCGGATCCCATTTCGGTGATCTCGTCCAGGAAGAGAGTCCCTCCGGCCGCCTCCTCGAAGTAGCCGACGCGACGTTTGTCGGCGCCGGTGAACGAGCCTCGTTCGTGTCCGAAGAGCTCGCTTTCGATGAGTGTCGGTGAGATCGCGCCGCAGTTGAACGCGACGAACGGCTTGGATGCCCGACGCGAGAGGCGGTGGATCGTCCGGGCGGCCACCTCCTTGCCGCTGCCCGAAGCGCCGGTAATGAGCACCGGAGCATTCGATTTCGCGACACGGCGGATCACGTCGAAGATCTGGGTCATGATCGGGGACCGTCCCACGAGGTCGCCGAGACGTCCCGTTTCCTGGAGCTCGGCGCGCAGCGTCTCGACCTCGAACTCGAGCCGCCGCCGATCCGCGAGCCGGTTGAACACGACCTCGAGTTGCGCCGGCCGGAGCGGCTTCAGGAGATAGTCGACTGCTCCCGCACGCAGCGCTTCGATTGCATTGTCGATCGAGCCCTGCCCCGTGATGACGATTCCCTCCCGGTCCGGATCGCTCTCGCGGGCCGCGCGGAGGATCTCGATTCCGTCGCCGTCGGGCAGGTGGATGTCGACGATGAGAAGGCGCGGATCGAATTCTTCGACCGCGCGCGACGCTTCCTTCATGGTTCCGACCGAACGGGTCTCGCCCCCGAGATCCTTGACGGACTCTTCGAGCCCCTTGCGGGTCGGCAGATCGTCTTCGACGATCAATACTTTCAAGACGACTCCTCCGGAAGGGTCAGGGTGGCGGAGACTCTCTCTCGGTCCTGGGAAAGTCGCACGTCACCTCCGGCGTCGGCGGCGTACAACCGTGCGAGCGGGAGCCCCATTCCCCAATTCTTTCCGTTCGATGTGGATCGGGGAGCGAACAGTTTCTCCGGGTCCTCGGCGGGGAGCGACCCGGCGTTCTCGATGCGCACCTGGAGGCGGTCTCCGACGCGTTCCCGTGAAACGTTCACTTGTGGCGACGAACGGTGTTCGAGAGCGTTGGCCACGAGCGAGGAAAGCGCCTCCGAGAGCCTTTCCCGGTCTCCGGAGATGCGGCCGCCCGTCGTTCCGTGAATCTTCACTTCGTCACTCGTGAACGGCGCGAGCGTCGCCTCGACCCACTCGTCGAAGGAAAAACTCTTCGACCCGGCCGACTCGGAGAGCAGCAGCTCACGCCCCCGCTCGAAGAGATCGAACGCTCGATTGAGCTCCGCGCGCGCCACGTTCAGAGACTCCGCCGGATCGCCTCCCCGGGCGAAGCGCCGACTCGCTCCTTCCAGGTGCAGCGACACGGCCGAGAGCGGCGTCGCGAGATCGTGAAGAAACGTGCGGAGGAACTGTTTCCGGGCTTTATCTCTCGAGTCGGTCGATACCGGCGTCAATCGGGCATCCTTTGTGCTACAAACACCGCCTCCGGCGGAGCCACCGCATCGTATGCCAAAAGTGAACGACTCCGAAGTCGTGCCCGTCCTGCCTTCCACCCCGACTCCGGGCGTGCGCTCGTCGTTGCGGACCCGCCTGAAGGTTTCGGCGTTCGTCGGTCTGGGAATCATCGCCGCCTGGCTGTATTACGCGGTGAACCAGATTCTGACGCTTCACGCGGTGACGCTCGAGATCCAACGGACGACGGACCTGCGCGAACGGATCGGTGACGCGAAGAACGCCCTCGCCGAAGCGGAAGACGCGCTCGACCGCTACACGCAGGGTGGAGAGGGTTACGACCTTTCCCGGCACCACGCCGGCCGGACGACCATCCGCGCGGCGCTCGGAGCGATCCGGCGGCGCGTGACGACCGAGACTTCCCGCGGCTCCCTCGAGCAGGCCGAGGCCGCCGAGGACATTTACACGAAGGCCGCGGATCGCGCGATCTCGCGCTGGGCGCCGGGGAGCCCCTCCGCCGCGCGCGAGCAGCGTGACACGGTCGTCGAGCCCGCGGCCGCGACCCTCCGCGAGATCCTCCTCGAGCTCGAGAGCCGATTCGGGCGCAACGAATCGATCGCCGAAGGCCGCCTCCAGGGCGCGCGCGACTCCGCGACCGCCGCGCTGGTGATTCTTGCGGCGCTTCTCGTCGCCGGCCTCCTGTGGCTGCTGACCGACGTCGATCGCCGCATCCTCTCGCCCGCCGTCTCGGCCGCGCATGCCCTGGGCGACCTCGCATCCGACCGCCTTCCGCCTCACCTGCCCGACGCGTCGGGCGACGAGATCGGCGAGCTCGGACGCCAGTTCAACCGGGCCGCCAGGACATACGCCGACCGGGCGCGCGCCCTCGGGGAGCGCGACATCCAGGCGTCCGTCAACTCGGTTCTCGCCGCCGCCGCCACCGTCAACGACCTGAATGGTTTCGGGTCGAAAGTGCTCGAGACCGTGCTCGAGGTGTCCGGCGCCGCATCCGCGGTTCTCTATCTGCCGGACCCGGGCGGCTCGCTCGCGGCGGCGGAAGCGGTCGGGTGGACGCCCGCTCCGGGAGACGGCGCCGGCACGGCCGAGGCGAAACGCGCCGCCGACGAGAAGCGGCCGCTTTTCGTATCGGTCGGTCCGCAGACGCCGACGATCGACGTCTTCGACGGCCGCATCCTCCCGCGCGGGAGCGCACACATTCCCCTCATCTATTTCGATCACGTCGTCGGCGTTCTCGCCCTCGGCGCCGCAGAGCCGTTCACCGCGAACGCGCGCAACGTCCTCCAGGCGATCGCGCCGAGCCTCGCGGTCGCGCTGGCGAACGCGGCCGCCAACGAGCGCGTCGCGGAGCAGACCCGCCGCCTCGCCGAGCAGAACGAGCTTCTCGAGGAACAGCGCAGCCGCATTGCGCGCACGAACCTGGAGCTCCAGCGCGCCTCCGCTCTCAAGGACCGTTTTCTCGCCTCGGTCTCCCACGAGCTCCGCACGCCGATGACGGTGATCCTCGGGTTCACCGCCGCGTTGCTCAAGGGTGGACAGGGAAACTTGAACGCGCAGCAGCGCGAGAGCCTCGAGCGGGTGCAGCGCAACGCGAAGCTGCTGCTCGGCCTGATCAACGACGTCCTCGACATCTCCAAGATCGAGTCGGGAAAGGTGGAGATCGATCGGCAGCCGGTCTCGCTTCCCGCTCTCGCGCGGCAGATCGAAGCGGACTACGCCGAGGCCGCTCGGAGCAAAGGCCTCGCGCTCACGGCGAAGGCAGCGTCGGGACTCGAATCGGTGACGAGCGATCCCGCCCGGATTCTCCAGATCCTCGCCAACCTGGTCGGCAATGCGCTCAAGTTCACGGAACGGGGCTCGATCGACGTCCGCTTCGAGCCGCGCGAGGGCGATCGCTGGGCGATCGTGGTCGCCGACACGGGCATCGGAATTCCCGAAGAGGAGCAGGGCGCGATCTTCGACGAGTTTCGCCAGGGAGAGACGGCGGAGCACCGGGGCCGGGGAGGGACCGGCCTCGGTCTCGCGATCGTGAAAAAGATCGCGGGCGTTCTCGGAGGGACGGTCTCCGTCGATAGCGCAGCCGGCAAGGGTTCGCGCTTCACTGTCGTGTTGCCGCGAGATCTGCCGCGCGCCGCGGTTGCCGCGCCGGTCGCGAAACCCGCGGCGTGGCCGGTTCCGTCGCGTCCGCGCCGCTCGGTCCTCGTCGTCGACGACGACGAAGGCGTGCGCCGGCTTCTCGCCTACGAGCTCCAGCCGCTGGGTGTCGACGTTCTCGAAGCCTCGGACGGCCGGAGCGCGCTCGAGATCGCGACCGCGGAGCGGCCCGACGCGATCCTTCTCGACGTACTCATGCCGGGACTCGACGGCTGGGCGACCCTGCGCAGTCTGAAGGAGCGAGCGGAGACCCGCAACATACCCGTCGTGATCCTCTCGGTCGTGGACAACCGCGCTTTCGGGCTATCCCTCGGCGCCTTCGACTACCTGGTGAAGCCCGTCGACGTGTCGCGGCTCATCGACGCCCTCTCGCGGGCGGACGTGATCGCGACGCGGGGACACCTGCTCATCGTGGACGACGATTCGGACGTGCGGGCACTGCTCGCGCAGAGCCTCGTCGGCGCGGGATATCAAGTCCAGACCGTCGAAGGCGGAGCCGAGGCGCTCGAGGCGATGTCCAGGCATCCGCCGAGCGCCGTGCTCCTCGACCTGATGATGCGCCCGCCGGACGGTTTCGAGGTCCTCTACCGCATGCGCGAGGACCCCTCCCTGCGGGCGATTCCCGTCGTCATCGTCACCGCGAAGGAACTCACGGCGAGCGAGTCCGAGGCTCTGGCCGGGTTCGCGCAGCGGGTGATCCGAAAAGCATCGGACCCGTCGCGCCTCATTGCCGAAGTGCTGCGCGCCGTCCAGGAAGAGAAGACCGCATGAGCGCGCGATCGGCATGAAGATTCTCGTCGTCGAGGACTCCCCCGACATCCGCCTTCTCGTCCGGATGCTTCTCGAGGCCGCCGGCCACGACGTTCTGACGGCGTCCGACGGAAGGTCCGGGGTCGAAACCGCGCGCAAGGAGCGACCGGATCTCGTTCTCATGGACCTCTCGCTGCCGATCCTGTCCGGCTGGGAGGCGACTCGCGCAATCAAGGACGACCCCGACATCTCTTCGATTCCCGTCGTCGCCGTCACCGCCCACGCAATGCACGGAGACCGTGAGCGCGCGCTGGCCGCCGGCTGCGACGGATTCATCGCCAAGCCCATCGACGAAGAGACCTTCGAGCCGCTCGTCCGCTCGTATGCCCGTCCGAGGATCGAGGAGGCGCCGCGCCTCGAACCCGCCGCGCCGCCGACGCCACGGGAGGTCTCGACGGACGCCGCGCGGATCCTCGTGGTCGACGATCACGAGGAGGTCGCAGAGCTCATCAAGCTGGACCTCGAGAGCGAAGGACACGAGGTTCTCGTCGCGAACAACCCGGACGAGGCGTTGCGCGCCGCGGCGGGGGCGCTCGATCTCGCGATCGTCGACGTGATGCTCGGCGTCGCCTCCGGCTACGATCTCGCGGCAGATCTCGTCTCCCGCTCCGACGAGTACCTCCCGATCCTCCTCGTCACCGCCGGTGAGATCGATCGGGACAAAGGTTATGCGGCGGGCGCCGACGATTTCATCGCGAAGCCGCTCGACGCACACGAGCTCGTCGCCCGCGCGCGATCACTGATCCGGGTCGGCCGGGCGATCCGGAGCCAGGGCCGCGCCGCCCGGGAGCGCTCGGAAGCTTACGAGAAGCTCGCCGAGCTCGATCGGCTGAAGTCGGACTTCCTCTCGACGGTCTCCCACGAACTTCGGACGCCGCTCAACACGATCATCCTGCTCTCGCACCTGATCGAACGCGAGGGAAAGACCCCGGCGGACGAGGAGCGACGACTCCACGACGTCCGCGTGATCCGCGAAAGCGCGGAGACACTGCTTCGAATGATCAACAACATCCTCGACCTGGCGAAGCTCGAGGCCGGGCAGCGCGACCTCCACCCGCAGCGGGTCGCGCTGCGGCCGCTCCTCGAAGAGACCGCGGACATGTTGGAGCCTCTGGCGCGCGCCAAGGGGCTCGAGCTCCAGACCGAAATCGCAGACGACTTTCCGGAGGCGGCGATCCTCGACCGGGAGAAGCTCTCTCGCGTCCTCATCAACCTGCTCTCGAACGCCGTGAAATACACCCAGAAAGGCCGGGTCGTCCTGCGTGCCGCGCCCTGGGAACGGTCGATCGCGTTCGAGATCGAAGACACCGGCAGCGGGGTTCCCGCCCACCTCGTCCCGACCGTTTTCGAACCGTTCCGCCAGATCCGGACGGGGGATGGAGAGGGTCCGCGCGGCTCCGGCCTCGGCCTCACGATCTCGAAGCAGCTGGTCGAGCTCATGGGAGGCGACCTGATCTTCGACAGCCGGGAGGGACTCGGTACGCGCGTTTCGTTCACCCTGCCACAGCTGCACGACACCCTCGAGGCGGGGGACGCGACAGTGCCCGCGGCCCCTCCCGCTTTTCCGGAGGGCGAGATCGGTCGGGGCCGGAGAATCCTCGTCGTCGAGGACGACGCTTCGTCGCGCTACGGTCTGAAAAGCCTTCTCGAAACGGAAGGGTTCCAGGTCACGGAAGCCGCCGCTCTCGGCGAGGCGGACGAGTTGGCGCGCCGTTCGCCGCCGGACGTCCTGATCCTCGACATCACACTGCCCGACGGCGATGGAGCCGAGTGGCTGCGGCTGCTCACGAAGAAGGAAGGGCGAGTTCCTTTCCCGGTCATCGCGCTCACCGGCATCATCGCGGACGAGGACACGCGTCGTATCGAGCAGGCCGGCGTGAACGCGATCCTGCAGAAGCCGGTCAACCTGGGACTCCTGTTTCAGGCGCTGCGCGATTGCGTCGCCGAGTCCCTGGGAGCCGGCCGGCTCACGCCAGGACGTCCCTCCTGAGAAAGACGGCGTAGGCCACCCCCGCCGCCGCGATCGCCCAGAGCGTCAGGACGATCACCGAGAACGACAGCGTCATCCCGGCGATGGGCGGCGGCGACCCGGCGTAGTAGTCGGGGAGCGGAAGGTTGGTGACGAAGAGGTAGCGCTGCGCCTCCCACGTCGGCGCGACCCGGGGCAGGATCGTCCCGGCGATGAGAGCGGCGAGCATCGTCCCCATCGCGGCGGCTGTCGAGCGGAGCACGACCGACGTCAGGAACGCGAGCGCGCCGACGGTCAGGGCGGCGTACCAGGCGAGCCCGAACGCGAGGAGCGCGTCCTGCCAGAGCGGAAGCTCGCGGACGGCGGAGAAATCGACCGTCTCGCCGGACAGCCGGAACCCGGTGAGCACGGGCGCCCCCCATCCGCGGTAGCCGAACGCCAGCCCGCCGAACAAGTAGGACACGATCCCCCCGAGCAGAACGGTGAGCGTGATCGCGACCGCGAGGGCCGCGAACTTGGAAGAGAGCACGCGCGCGCGGCCGACGGGCCGCGTCAAGAGCAGCTTGATCGTGCCCTGGGCGAACTCCGACGAGACGATGTCGGCGGCGAAGAGGATGGCGAGGAGGGGAAGCAGCAGGTAGCTCGCTGCGTTGGCGAACGCGCGCGCGAAGAACGGTCCCGAGATCTCCTCCGGATCCATGTTCCGGTCGAGGTGGTACTGCATGCGCGCGATCTCGTATCGCACCCACTTGAGCTGAGTCTTCGGAAGCCGGCCCGAGCGCTCCCAGTTCTGCATTCGCGCAATCCGTTCCTGGGCTTCGATGCGCCAGTCGCGCTGCGGGCGGCGTTCCCGCGCCTGGGTCTGCGCGAAGACGATGAGCCCGTTCAACGCGATCAGGATCAGGAGCGCCACGCGGAACCGGCGGCGCTTCAGGAGCTTCAGGACCTCGTTCTCGACGAGCGGAGTGAACTTCATACCGTCTCCCCTCCCGTCACCTCGAGGAAGATCTCCTCGAGCGTCGAGGACTGCCGCTCGACGCCGAACACGAGGATACCGGCGGCGGCGAGGGCCGCGAGAGCCTCCGGCACCCTCTCGCGCGGAACGTTCGACGAGACCGATTCCTCCCCTTCGACGCGGGCGGCGCCGTCACGATCGAACGCGGCCAGAACCTCCGCCGCGCGATCGACGGGTCGGGAAATAAAGAGGAGCCTGTCCGCGCCGCGCGACTCGAGGAGCTCGCGGACCGGACCCATCGCGAGCGTACGGCCCCGGTGGATGATCGCGACGCGATCGCACATCTGCTCGACCTCCGAGAGCAGGTGGCTCGAGACGAAAACGGCGATCCCGCGGTCGGCGGAAAGGTGGCGGATGAGCTGCCGGATCTCGCGGATCCCTGCAGGGTCGAGACCGTTCGCGGGCTCGTCCAAGATCAGGAGGTCCGGCGCGCCGAGCAACGCCTGGGCGAGGCCGAGCCGCTGGCGCATGCCGAGCGAATACGTGGAGACCCGGTCGTCGAGTCTCGCGTCGAGAGCGACGAGGCCGGCGAGCTCCGGGATGCGCGAGTCCGCCCGGTCCGGAAGCATGCGCGCGAAGTGCAGCAGGTTCTCGCGCCCGGTCAGGTAGGGATAAAGGTCGGTCGATTCGACGATGCAGCCGACGCGCGCCATCGCTTTCGCGAAATCGCGCTCGATGTCGAAACCCCCGATCCTCACCCGCCCGCGGTCCGGGCGCGCGAGACCGACGAGCATCCGGATCGTCGTCGTCTTACCCGCCCCGTTCGGCCCCAGAAAACCGAGAACCTCGCCGGCGGCGAGATCGAACGACACGTCGGAGACGACCTCGCGCTTGCCGAACCGTTTCGTCAGGCCCTCGGCCGAGAGCACGACGGTACGGTCCGTCGCACGCTCATGCCCCACGTCTTCCGCCCTCACGCCTCACGCCTCACGGCTCACGCGCTTGAACGTATCATCCGGTCCCGTGCGTTTCTCGCGCTTCTGGCTCTGGCACGTGCCCGCTCTGCTCGCGCTCGCTGCCGGTGCGGTTTTCGCCGCGGGCTTCTGGCTCGCGGTCAGGGGATCGACGGGCGGGTTCCTCGGCGCGGCTCCCCCGGCCCCGGCGATCCGCGAAGCATCGAAGCCTGCCGGCAAAAGGGTCGTGCTCGTGCTGGGCGACTCCCTCTCTCACGGCACGGGCGATCCGACCGGCCGCGGATACGCCGCCGACGTCGTGGCGGCCCTGCGGCGTCGCGGGCCCGTCGAAACGGTGAACCTCGCGGTCGCGGGCGCGGAGTCTTCGGACCTTCGAGACGTCGTCGAAAGCCCGAACGTCCGTTCGATCGCGAAGTCGGCGGACCTGATCCTCCTTTCGGTGGGGGGAAACGACCTCTCGCACTCGTTGTCGGGGGTCGGCGCCCCGGTCCAGGCGCTCACGACGGTGGAGGCGGC
>DASUAD010000544.1:0-3569 GCA_035763965.1 Thermoanaerobaculia bacterium
AAGATGCTGTCCGAGTCGCCGACCGCGGCGCCTCCCGAGGATCTCCTCGAAAACCTGAAGGCGGAGATCCCCGAAGAGATGCCGGAGACTCCCGGCGTCCTCACAGGATCCCCCGCCGGAGCGCCGGCGTGGATGAAGGCGGCGGCGGCCCTGCTCCTGACCGCCGCCGCCGGGCTCATCGGATACCGCGTGGTCCGGGAGTCGGCGGAAAAGAGGCCCCCGGTCCCGGCGCCGGCCGCGACTCCTGCGACGAAGGTTGTGGGGCTCCCGGTGGAACCCCCGCGGAAAGACGTGCATCCGTCGCGTCCGACGGCTCCGGTCCGCACCGGAGCTGGTCCGGCCACCATCGAGGTCCGCGCCCGCGACGAATCGGGCGCAGCGCTTCCCGGAGTGAGCGTGCGCGTCCGCGGTGACGGCGTCGACAGGCGGGCGGTCACCGATCCGATGGGCCGCGTCGAAGTCGATGTGCCGAAGGGCGGCACGTACCGCGTGGAGAGCGAGCTCGCCGGCTTCGAGAAGAAGGTCGAAGTGGCGCAGGCCGCTTCCGGAAAGAGGAACGAGGTCGACGCGAAGATGAAGGTGGCGGCGACCGCCGAGGCTGTTACGGTCACAGGAGAGGTTCCGATCCTCGACAGGAGCGCCGCCGTCGCGGGGGCCCAATACTCGGTCGCCGCTCCGCCGCCCCTGGCCGGCGCGGTTCCTCCGCCACCGCGGGCCATGACCGCTTCGGCGCAGGCTCCGACCGTCCAGCCGCCATCGACCGGCGGGACGCGCGAGCCCAATGACGCTCCGTACGGCGACGTGTTCTTCAAGGAGTACGGCACGAATCCCTTCGTCGACACGGACGACGACCGGCTTTCCACGTTCGGCCTCGACGTCGACACCGGCTCGTACACCGTCGCGAGGCGATACCTGAACGACGGCAACCTTCCGCCCCGCGAGGCGATCCGCGTCGAGGAGTTCATCAACGCGTTCTCCTATGGAGACGCTCCCCCCTCCCGCGGCGACTTCGCGGTCCGCGCGGAGGCGGCGCCGACGCCTTTCATGAAGGGGGACCTTTACCGGGTCGTGCGCTTCAACGTCCGGGGACGCGTCGTCGACGAAAAAGACCGCAAGCCCGCGGTCGTGACGTTCGTCGTGGACGTCTCGGGATCGATGAATCTGGAGAACCGCCTGGAGCTCGTGAAGAAGGCGCTGGGTCTGCTCCTCGACAGCCTGAAGCCGTCCGACCGGGTCGGGCTCGTCGTCTACGGCAGTGAGGCACGGAGGCTCCTCGATCCGACGTCGGACCGGGAAGCTCTGCGCGACGCGATCTCGCGTCTGTCTCCCGCCGGTTCGACCAACGCCGAGGACGGATTGCGCACCGGTTACGAGATGGCGGCGCAGTTCCGGAGAAGGGACGCGATCAATCGCGTGATCCTGTGCTCGGACGGCGTCGCCAACGTCGGCCGGACGGGACCCGAGTCGATCCTCCGGGTCATCGAGCGGGAGGCGAAAGAGAACGAGATCGAGCTGACGACGGTCGGCTTCGGCATGGGCAACTACAACGACGTCCTCATGGAGCAGCTCGCGAACAGGGGGGACGGTCGATACGCCTACGTCGACACGCTCGAGGAAGCGCGCCGCATCTTCGTCGAGGAGCTGACCGGGACACTCCAGACCATTGCATCCGACGCAAAGGTCCAGGTGGAGTTCGAGCCGTCGGTCGTCTCGCGCTGGCGCCTGATCGGGTACGAGAACCGCGACATCGCCGACGAGAAGTTCCGCGACGATACGGTGGACGCCGGTGAGATCGGCGCGGGCCACTCGGTGACGGCGCTCTACGAGATCAAGCTGAAGGAGGACGCTCCGCGCGGCCGCACGGCCGCGACGCTCCACCTTCGCTGGCGCTCGAAGGAGACCGGCCGGGTCGTCGAGACCGAGCGCGAGCTGCGGCTTTCCGAGTTTGCCGGAAGCTGGGACTCGGCTCCGAGGAGGGTCAAGCTCGCCTCGCTCGTCGCCGAGTTCGGCGAGATCCTGAAGGGGAACTACTGGGCGAAAGACGGGGACCTGCGCGAAGTCCTCCGCCGGGCGCGCGGTCTCGCGATGGACGAACGCACCGCGGAGCTCGTCGGCCTGGTGGAGAGAGCCGAACGGCTGAAGACGCGGAATGCGGAATGACGAAGAGATTTCTCGCTCCGCTCGGGTGACTCTCCTCCGTACGGGGGAAAGGGTCAGCTCTGAAAGGCGTACGAGACTTTGAGGAACAGGCTCCGTCCGGAGCGGACCGAGTCGCCGTTGCCGAGCAGCGCGCGGCTGTCGCCGTATCCCGCGAAGAGGAGCGTCTGCCAGTTCAGCTTGTACGCGAAGAGAGCCGAGCCGTCGAAGCCGCCGCTCTTGCGGGGCACCTCGAACCGATAGAGCGTCGGATCGCGCTCGGTCTCCACCCACTGCCCGATGAGCCGGAGAAACGCGCGGGCGGAGAACGTATAGGTCGCCCTGACCCGCCCGATCCGCGCGGTGAAGAGACGGCCTTCACGGCCGTCTTCGCTCCGGACGTCGAGAGTCTGCTGGTTGCCGATCAGCTCGACGGCGAGGTGATCCGTCGGCTTCACCGTGATTACGGTGTTGACGCGCACGCCGTCTCCCACCCGGCCGTTCTCGAAGTCGAATTCCTCGCCGACGTTGCCGTCCACGGAGATCCGGGAGAACCGGCGGGACGGATCGACCTGAAAGAGGAAGAAGAGATTGGTCTTCTGGAAGACCCTTCCGCCAATGCGAGTCGCCGCGAGGTTCAGCTCGACGTCGCCGAGCAGGTTCCGTTTCCCCTGGAAGATGATCCCCGGCGCGAGGTTCCGGTCGATCAGAAAGCCTTCGCGGGTCTCGGAGTAGGTCGAGAAGACCTGCGGCCGCACCAGGTTCAGCAGGCCTTCCGGAAAGAATTTCCATCCGGCGTACGCCTCACCGAGCCGCAGCCCGACCTGCGGAACGAACCCGTCGTCCGCGCGGAACCCGCTCCCGAGCTCGCGGTAGTGAAGAAACCCTTCCGGCGCGCGCTCCGTGTACGTCCACCGCACGTCGGCTGCGCCTCCGGACAGCGATCGTCCGTTCCATTCTTCGGCGAGGTCGGGCCGGTCGGGCGTCTTCGTCTCGCTCCAGAGAAACTGTCCTGTCAGCCGCACGCTCGCGCTCGGTTGCCACTCGAAGTCCGGCCCGAGCACGCGGTTGTGGCCGCCGCCCCGCACTTCCCGGTCCGTCACGAGCAGTCCCGCGAACGAGTTGCCGAAATCGTGCCGGACCCGGCCGATCGCGACGACCGAGCGAAAGTCCTGCGGCGCGAAGAGCGAGAAGTCGGGACCCGGGAGGATCACGAGACCTCCGCCCCGGTCTTCGGTCACGAGAAGCGTGTACGCGGACTCGCCGAGCTTCCCGGTCGCGCGCAGTCCCCAACGCGGGGACGTGATCGTGCGCGTGTACACGGCCTGGATCGGGGTCTCGAGGAGATCCACTCCTTCGAGGAAGAACGGTCTCTTCTCCGGGAAGAAGAGCGCGAAGCGCTGGTTGACCGCGATCTGCGCGACGTCGGCCTC
>DASUAD010000545.1:0-5783 GCA_035763965.1 Thermoanaerobaculia bacterium
CGCAAGATGAAGCACTTCCAGGATGCCGGGCATCGCGTCGTGTTCGTCGTCGGAGACTTCACGGGGATGATCGGCGATCCCTCCGGCCGCAAGTCCACCCGCCCGCAGTTGACGCGCGCGGAGATCGACGCCAACGCCGCCACCTACACGCGGCAGGCGTTCCGCATTCTCGATCCGGAGAAAACGAGGGTCGAGTTCAACAGCAGCTGGCTCTCGCCGCTCGGCGCGGAGGGCTTCATCCGCCTCGCGGGAAAGGTCACGGTCGCACGGATCCTCGAGCGCGACGACTTTCAGAAGCGCTGGACGGCCCGTCAGCCGATCGCTCTGCACGAGCTTCTCTATCCGCTCGCGCAGGGCTACGACTCCGTCGCGCTGAAGGCGGACGTCGAGCTCGGCGGAACGGACCAGCTCTTCAACCTGCTCCTCGGCCGCGACCTGATGCGCGAGGAGGGGCTCGAGCCCCAGATCGTGCTGACGATGCCCCTCCTCGTCGGAACCGACGGGGTCGAGAAGATGTCGAAGTCGCTCGGGAACGCGATCGGAATCGAGGAGCCGCCTTCGGAGATCTACGGAAAGCTGATGTCGATTCCCGATCGCGTGATGTGGAATTACTTCGAGCTCCTCACCGACCTTCCGCAGGAGGAGATCGCCGCGCGGCGCCGGGGGATCGACGAGGGTCGCGCGAACCCGCGTGACGTCAAGGCGGAGCTCGCACGCCGGATCACCACCGAATTCCACGGCGCCGACGCGGCAGCCCGGGCGGAGGACGATTTCCGCCGCGCGTTCTCGAAAGGAGAGCTTCCCGACGAGATCGAGACCCGCGAGGCGACGGCCGGCGAGTCCGGAACGGCCGCGCGCGCGCTCGTCGCGGTCGGTCTCGCCGCTTCGATGCGCGAGGCGCGCCGGAAAATCGCCGAGGGGGCGCTGCGCGTCTACGGCGCCGACGGAGCGCCGCGCGAGGTGCGCGATCCCGACGAGCGGCTGGCGTCGCCGGATCCGACTGTTCTGCGGCTCGGCCGGCGATTCGTTCGGATCGTCTGGAAGGGCTAGCCTCGCGGCCGCCGGCGGTGCGGCAGGACCCGCGGGTCTTCGTCGAACGGCCGGCCGTTGCGCGCGTCTTCGGAGCGCGCGCCGGCGCGCAGAAAGAGCGCGAGCGCCACGAGCAGGAAGGCAAGGATCCCCTGCAGCGATACGAACGCGGCGAGCTTCAGGACGGCGAACCCCGGGTGGACGAACCGGACGAGCCAGCCGGCGCCCTCGTCGAGCGCGGCGGAGAGAAATGCCCCGATGATCAGGAGCACGCGCGTCCGCTTCGAGTACGGCGCGAAGATGAGAAGGTGCGTCAGGAGCAGCATCACGAGCGCCATCATCGGCAGGTGCGCGTGCGTCACCTCGAGCATCGAGCCGGCCGTGCGAGGCGCCCGGTAGTCCGCGTCGGAACCCAGGTAATACGCCGCGACCGACGCCGGCGTGAAGCCGAGCCGCGAGATGAACAGGGCGAAGTTCGTCACCCAGAAGAGCGACAGCAGCGCGATCGACAGACCGAGCGTCAACCGCATGAGCGGTTGCCCCTGGAAGCCGCCGCGCTCCATGGACTTCACGAACGCCCCGAGACGAGCGCGTGGACGGCGAGTACGCGCCGGACCGCGTCGGCGATGACCCGGGTCGTCAGGGTCGCTCCGGTCACGTGGGCGAGACCGCGCCCGACCGCGAGCTCGTCGTCGAGCCTCCGGCCCGGGAAGAGCTTGAGCCAGTTGCGGCGGGGCAGATAGTCCTCCGGCTCGCCGAAGGCGATGACCTCGACTCCCTGGAGGGACCCGTCGGGCTTGACCGTCACCAGGATCGTCTCCGGCATCGTGCGCACCGTGTGCGTGTCGAAATAGCCCGTGCCGAGGATCCCGTTCGGGCCTTTCGCGACGTATGCGATCACGAGCGCGGAATCGACCTTCGCTCGCGCTGCCCGGCTCGCCTTGTCCCGCTCCGCCTCGGTCAGAAAGAACGTCTTGCGCTCGATCGTCGCCGGCGGCGGAAACGCACGGGCGAGAGCCTGCTCGCGCGAGGAATAGACCGGGGGTGACCCCCCGGCCAACGCGAGGCCGCCGATTGCCAGCGCGATCGCCGCGGCCGCGGCCCGCCGGCCTAGAACAGCCATCCGAGCGCGAGGTTCCACTGGTTCACGCCGGTCCGCGCCTCGTTCTGAAAGTCCTGGTAGTCGAGCTTCACGACGACCTGCGGGATCGGACGATACTGGAGGCCGAGCGTCCACACCGTGACGTCGTTCGCGGGGTTCGCCGAAAACCCCGACGGAACGTCGTCCTGGGTGTTCAGCTCCTCCCAGCGGCCGAAGGGCACGATCGAGGCCGCGCTCCGCCCGTGGAGAACGTCCCATCCCGCCTCCACGTAATGCCCGAGGAAGCGCTCCCCGACCGACGAGGCGCCGGAGAGTGAGTTCAGCCGGTTGATCTGCGCCCCATCGTCGATGGACCCACGCGCGAGGAGCCCGCGGATCTGGAGCGCGCGCCATCTCCACTCCGCGTGGATGTCGAAGAGCGAGACCGTCGCGTCGAACTCCTCCCCGCCGGCGGTCCTCCCCTGGTCCGAGTTGCCGGTATAACCAGACGTTCCAATGAGGAGCCCCGGAACGCCGACGAAGTCCACTCGCGCCGTCACTCCGAAGTCCTCCGCGCGGGCGCGCGAGCCCTTCTGCCGGCCGCCGCGGATCGGCGAGGCCGCCGTGAAGCCGGCGGCGTCGAGTCCGTTGACGAGGTACGCGCGGTAGGTGATCGGACCGACGTCGCCGAACACGCCCGCTCCGAGCTCCCGCCAGGTCGTCGGAAGGATCCGCGTCTCGACCTCGGGACGCCGGGCGCCCAGGAAGATGGGGGGCTCGTGGAGCTCGTTGACGAAGCCGACCGGGAGGAGGAGGAGCCCCGCCCGCAGGCCGATTTCCGGCCGCGCGAGGTAGTCGATGTAGGCGAACTCCATCGACACCTCTCCCTTGCTCTCCGAGCCGCTGCCGGTCGTTCCGTGTTCGTACTCGATCTCGGAGTTGAAAAGGAAGCGGTCGCTGAACTTGTAGCCGAAGTAGAAGACGGCGCGGAGAAGGTCGATCTCGTCGGTGCGGCCGGACGGAGCGCCGTCCTCGCGGTCCTCGTCGAAGTTCTGGTAGAGCACTTCTCCGTACCCGCCGATCGAGACGCCGCGCGCCACGCCGTAGACTTTCGACGCCGCAGGGCCGAAGCCGCGGCTTCCCCGTTGCCCCGCCGGGGTTGCGCTCTCGGGCGCCGCGGATTTGAGGTCTTCTATCTCGCGCGTCAGCACGTCGATCTGGCGCCGGAGCTCCTGGACCTGCCGGCGCGTCTCCTCGTCGGCGCCGGCCGTGAGCTGGTCGAGCCTCTCTTGGAGCTCCTCGACTTTCCTCTCGAGCTCGCGCACGCGGTCCGACTGCTGCGCCGGCAGCGCGAGTGTCGATGCGAAGAAAAGAAGAACGAACGTCGTGAGAATCCGTTTCAAGTCAGAGCCTCCCGTTCCTTCAGGATCGGCTTGCCGTGTACGGCGGGAAACACTCGCTCGCGACGAGGTCCCAGCCGCCGGCGGGACGCGGTATCGCGAAAAGCGCGGCGATGCTGTTCCGGTCCGCCAGCTCCAGGCCGGCCTCCGGCCCGAGCACGAAGAGCGCCGTCGAGAGAGCGTCCGCGCGCAGGCCGTTGTCCGCGACCACCGTCACGGATCCCGTGAAGGGAGCCGCCGCGCCGGTCCGCGGGTCGATGACGTGGCCGGGTTTCTCGGAGACGCCGGACGTCGAAACGGACGCGTCCTCCACGCGGAAGGCGCAGAGCTCGCGCCTCGACCCGAGGCGCGGCTCGGCGATCGAGACGCTCCCGAACCGGTGGCCCAGAACCGCGATCTGCCCGCCGAAGTTCAACCGCGCCGCGCGGATGCCTCTGCGCCGCAGGTCGACGACCGCGCGATCGAGCGCTTCCCCCTTTCCGAAGCCGCCGGAGTCGATCGCCCCGCCTGCGACCTCGAACTCGATCGTGCACCCTTTCGATTCGAGGACCACGTTCCTCCAGCCGATCGTCCGAGCTCCGGTCACCACCCCGACTGTCGGATCGAAGGCGCCGTCGGTCTCCCGGGCGACGTCGAAGGCGCGCAAGAGGCTGCGCCACGTCGCTGCGGACAGGCCAACGGGGCGACCCGCTCCGGCGGCGTTTGCGCGCGAAAGCTCCGAGTCCACTCTCCAGTTGGACAGGCGTCGATCGACCGCTTCGACCGCCGCGAACGCGGAGGCAACCGCCTCCTCGGTCGCAGCCGCGTCGGCGCCGACTGCGTCGATCTCGAGCAGGGTGCCCATTTCCCAGCGAACGCGCGACACCCGGGACTCGCTCGGGCGCGCGCGGGCGGTCACGACGATCGCGGCCACGCCGGTGGAGAGGGCGATTAGACCGAGACTCAGTCTCAACACTTCGGCCCGCCGCGCGGAGATGCGGAGTCGGTTCACGTCAGTGAACGATGTGGGGCCGGCGGCCCGGGGTCTTGGCCCCCGCGGCGGCGGTCGCGGCGTCCGAGCGCAGCGCGCGCGGACGGCATTGTTTGCAGATGCCACGCATCTGGTGGCTGTGGGAAAGCGGGAGGAATCCGTATCGCTCGCAGACCTCGTCCTGAAGGCTCTCGATGCGCGGCTCGAAGAACTCGATGACGCGCCCGCACCCGTTGCAGATCAGGTGGTCGTGGTGCTCCCCCGCGCGGAGCCGCTCGTATCGATAGCCGGTCTCGCCGGTGCGAACGCGTCCCACGATCCCCGAATCGAAGAGCAGATCGAGCGTCCGGTAGATCGTGGCGCGCGAGATCTTCTTCCCCTTGCTTCGCAGGCGGACGAGGATCTCGTCGGGTTCGAGGTGCTCGTGCCTCGCGAAAAGCTCGTCGAAGACGGCCTGGCGCTCTGCGGTGAGCTTCAAGCCGCGCCGTTCCAGGTACTTGCGAAAGATGTTTCGTTCCCGGGTTTTCATGCGATTGCGACTCAGTCTCAGTTGCAGTATTCTCCACGGCCCACGGACAGTCAAGCCCGCGGGGAGAGCGGGGGTCAGTCCTCGCCAGCAGTGTTCTTTCCGGGTCGACCGGCGGAGGAGTCGCGACGCCATGTGGCAGGGATTCACGATCGCGCTGAGGGAGGGAATCGAGTCCTTCCTGATCGTCGCGCTGACGCTTTCTTACCTGAAGCGCACCGGCCGTCCCGGTCTGGCGCGAGCCGTCTACGCCGGTATCGGGGTCTCCGTAACCGCCTGCATCGCCGCAGGGTTCTTTTTCTCGCAGGCCGAGGAAAAGCCTCTGTGGGAGGGGATCCTGGCGCTCACTGCGGCCGCTCTCGTCGGGAGTCTCCTCGTGTACATGAAGCGCGTTTCGTCGCACATGAAGTCGGACATGGAGCGCCAGATCGAGACGCGGGCCCGCGCCTTCTCGCCGCGACGCGCGTTCTGGGGCGTCTTCGCGTTCACGCTGCTGATGATCATGCGCGAGGGCCTCGAGACGGCACTGCTCGTCGCGACCGCATTCTTCCAGATGCACTCCGCTTCCGTGACGATGGGGCTCGGACTCGGGGTTCTCGCCGCCGCGGCAATCGCATTCGTGTGGAGCCGCCTCGGCCGCGGAGTCGACCTGCGCGGCCTGCTCAACGTTTCGGCGATCTTCCTCGCGATCTTTCTCGTCCAGCTTCTCCTCTACGGAGTGCACGAGCTCTCGGAGGCGGGCATTCTGCCGAGCTCGCAGGCGGTGCACGACGCGAC
>DASUAD010000546.1:0-3950 GCA_035763965.1 Thermoanaerobaculia bacterium
CGCCTCTCAGGGTTTGTTGCTCCCTTAGGAATTGGAAGGCCGCAAGGCGAACTCGCTGGTCAAGCTCGATCGGGGTTGTATCGCGCATTTCCGGGTGCTCGAGGAAGGATGTCACATGCGTACTCCCAGGGCGATAACATCTGTTCGTGCGGGACGTCGTCATCCAGCCGACGCTCGAGAGCTGGCGCGCGGCGGCGCGCGGCCTTCTGGCCGAAGGGATCCCGCCCGATCAGGTCGTCTGGCGCGAGGCGGCGAAGCAGGGCGGCCTCTTCGACGCGGTTGTCGTCCCGGACGCGCCCGTCGCTCCCGGCACCCCCGACTTCCGCGTCCCGCGCGAGTTCGTCGAGATCGCGGGCCTCGCGGCGCGACATACCGACTCCGAGCGCTGGCGCCTCCTCTACTCCGTTCTGTTTCGGATCGCGCGCGGCGGCGCGCCCGACCTCCTCGCCTCCGAGTCCGATCCCGACGTCGTGCGTTTGAAGCGCATCGCGAAACACATCGCCGACGTCGACCTCGCGGCGCGCACTCCCGGCGCCGGTCAGTTCGTTCCGAGAGAGGCGACCCGGCTCGAGGAGCTCGCTCGCGCGGCTGCTTCGTGTCAGGGCTGCGACCTCTACCGAGACGCGACCCAGACCGTCTTCGGCAAGGGACCGCAGACTGCGCGCGCGATCCTCGTGGGCGAGTGTCCCGGCGATCAGGAGGACATTCAGGGCGCGCCGTTCGTCGGACCCGCCGGCGACGTCCTTTCCCGCGCCCTCGTGGACGCGAACCTTCAGCGCTCCGACGTGTACGTGACGAACGTCGTGAAGCACTTCAAGTTCATCCGGACGCCCAAGCGCCGCCTTCACCAGACGCCCGGCACGGTCGAGATCGGCGCGTGCCGTCCCTGGCTCGAGGCCGAGCTCGCGCTCATCCGGCCGGAGATGCTGGTCTGCCTGGGCGGGACGGCGGCGAAGGCGCTCCTCGGCGGCGATTTCCGGATCATGAAACAGCGCGGCCAGATCATGACCGGCACCGGCTGGGCCCCGAAGGCAATGGCGACCCTGCATCCCTCGGCGGTCCTGCGCGCCGAGGACTCCGCCGGCCAGGAGCGTCTCTACGGGATGCTCGTTTCCGACCTTCGGCTCGTCTCACGAGAGGTACACTCGGGAGGCCTTCGAGTTGGAACTTGAATCTCGAACGCCCTCCTGGACCGCCCGGTCGACTCCTCCTGGGTAACCTCCCGGACTTCGCGCGCGACATCCTGGGGTACCTCTCGTCCTGCGCCCGCCGGTACGGCGACGTCACGCGCCTGCGCCTCGGCCGATTCGACGCGTATCTCCTCAACCACCCCGACCTCGTGGACGAGGTCTTGCGCAAGCAGCGCGAGAATTTCGTCAAACACCGCTTCTTCTGGCGGCACGTCGCGGCGATTTTCGGAACGGGGCTGCTGACCAGCGAGGGGGATTTCTGGCTGCGGCAGCGCCGCCTCGCCGCGCCCGCGTTTCACCCCGACCGGATCGCGAACTACGGCGACGTGATGGTGTCGTACACGGACCGCCTGGTCGACGGCTGGCGCGACGGGGAAACGCGCAACGTCCACGAAGACATGATGCGGGTGACGATGGAGATCGTTTCGAAGACGCTCTTCGACGCGGACGTCGAGAGCGACGTCGAGGAGCTCGGCCGCTCGTTCGAAATCGTGCTCCGGGAGATCGCGGTGCGTTTTCGCCGGCCTTTCAAGATCCCGGACTGGATCCCGACGCCCGGGAATCTCCGGTATCGCCGCGGCGTCCGGCGCCTCGAGCGCCTCGTCTTCCGGATCCTCGCCGAACGGCGCGCCGATCCGCACGACCGCGGAGACCTCCTCTCGATGCTCATGAGCGCACGGGACGAGGAGGGCAACGCCATGTCGGACGTGCAGCTCCGCGACGAGCTCGTGACGCTCTTCCTCGCCGGACACGAGACGACCGCCATCGCCCTTTCCTGGACGTGGCACCTTCTATCGCATCACCCGCTCGTGAAGGACCGGCTCGTGAAGGAACTCTTCGACGAGCTCGGCCGGCGTCCGGCCGCCGTCGCCGACCTGCCCCGGCTGCCCTTTGCCGACGCGGTCGTCAAGGAAGCCATCCGCCTCTACCCGCCCGCCTACGTCCTCGGACGCGAGGCGCTCGCCGACTGCGAGATCGGCGGCTGGCGGATTCCCGCCCGAGCGACGGTCTTCATGAGTCCCTGGGTCATGCACCGCGATCCGCGCTGGTTCGGGAGCCCGGAGAAGTTCTTGCCCGAGCGCTGGCTCGACGGCCTCGCCGCGCGGCTCCCCCGGTTCGCGTACATGCCGTTCGGAGGCGGGCCGCGCGTCTGCATCGGCGACCGGTTCGCGACGATGGAGGCGGTGCTGATCCTCGCGACGGTGGCGCGGCGCTACCGCCTGGAAAGGATCTCCGACGACGAGATCGTTCCCTTCCCTTCGATCACGCTTCGCCCCCAGGGCGGCGTCTGGATGAAGCTCTCACAGAGACAGCCGATGCCGACCGGAGACCGACCGACTCCGGAGAGCGAGCTGCGGGAGACGCCCGCCAACGGATCGGGCTAGTCGAGACGCTCCGGGAGCTCCGCCAGGTTCCGAAGCTCGAGATCGGGCGCGACGTTCGCCTGCGGTTGCTCCGCCTTCCGGTTGATCCAGGCGACCGGGATCCCGAGCTCGCGGGCGGGCACGACGTCGTGAAAGAAGCTCTGTGCCGCATGAAGCCATCGCGCACTGCCGATGCGCCGCCGTGCCTCCCGGAAGTGCGCGTGCGCGGGTTTGTAGGATCGCACCTGCTGCGCGGTGACGACGACGTCGAACGTCACCCCCAGATGCCGGCGCGTGCTCGCGAGCAGATCGTCGTCCACGTTCGAAAGGATCCCGAGGCGGTGACCTGCAGCGGCGAGCCGCTCGAGCGCCGGGTTCGTGTCGGGGAACGGCTTCCACTCCGGCAGTGAATCCGGCAGGAACCGAGCACGCTCCTGCGACAGCGGCCAGCCGAGACGCTGGGCGACGCGAAGCGCGGTCGCCGTGAGGACGTCGCGGTAGGGCGTGTACGCGCCGGCCTCGATCACCGGCTCGAGCTCGTGGTACGCGGCGAGGATTCTCGAGCGATCGAGCACGATTCCGTCCTCCGCCGCTTCGCGCTCGAAGGCCGATGCGATGCCGCTTTCCCAGTCGATCAGGGTGCCATAACAGTCGAAGGTGACGACGCCGTAGCGGAGAGTCACGGCATCGGCCTCGCCTTTTCCGCGAGATACATGCCCGTCCAGACTTTCGGATCGACGAGGATTCCTTCGCGCTCACGCGCCCGCGCCCAGTCCGGGAGTTCCGCGATCGGCACGACGTGCACGCGGATCTCCGCCTTTTCGCGCTCTCCCTGGCCGCCGGCGAGACGAACGCCGGGAGCGAGATAAAAGTTGACGATTTCCGACGACATGCCGGCGGAGCCGGGGCCCCGGCCGAGCAACTCGAGCGCCGTCGTTTCCCAGCCGGTTTCTTCGCGCAGTTCCCGTCGGGCGGCGGTCTCGCGATCTTCGGGCCCCTCGTCGCCGACGAGTCCCGCGGGCAGGCAGACCACCGCCGCATCCACGGCAGGCCGGAACTCTTCGACTAGGACGATCCGCTCGTCGCCGGTCACCGCAACGACTATCACCGATTCCTTGGCCGTGCGGTGCTCGCAGTACTCCCAGCCGCGGCGGCGTCGGAACAGGAGGTGCTCGCCCTCGAAGAGGATTTCGCTCGTCATACCAGCAGGTTACGTCACCGATCCACATCTGCAAACTGGCACGTGGATTGCCCGATTTGTCGGGGTGGAGGACCCATGAGCGCCCCAGCCCCGGAACGTCGCGAGGGACCGAGCGAGATCCCGCGCAAGGACACCCGCCACCGCCACCGCAAACACGACACGCTCATCGGAAAGCTCGGTCACGCCGGGTCTGGC
>DASUAD010000547.1:0-3768 GCA_035763965.1 Thermoanaerobaculia bacterium
GATCCGAGTCGATCGCGCGCAGCGGCGAGTCGTCGCGAACCCGCTCGAGCGAGGCGAACGATCGATCCGACCGCTCGTCCACGACCGCGCCCACCGACAGGACCCCGCTCCGGACCTCGATTCCACACTCGGCGAGCAGCAGCTTGCAGACCGCTCCCGCCGCGACGCGCGCGGCGGATTCCCGGGCGGAGGCGCGCTCGAGCACGTCTCGCAGGTCGCTGGCGCCGTACTTCATCCCGCCGGCGAGGTCGGCGTGGCCGGGCCGCGGGCGGGTGAGGCGCCGCTCTGCGGAGGCCGCCGGATCGTTCGTGAGGGGGTCCATGACCTTCGACCAGTTCGCGAAATCGCGGTTCTCGATGCCGATCGCAATCGGCGATCCAAGCGTGACGCCGCCGCGGACGCCGCCTTGGAAGACAGCGTGGTCCTTCTCGATCTTCATCCGGCCGCCGCGCCCGTAGCCGTGCTGGCGTCGCGCGAGCTCGCGGTCGACGAAACCGGGGTCGATTCGAAGCCCGGCGGGAATGCCTTCGAGGACCGCGGTCAGGCGAGGCCCGTGGGATTCGCCGGCGGTGGAGAGGCGGAGCATGAGCGGTGATGCTGACACAATCCCCCTCACCCCGCTCCGGGGAGAGGGAGTAGGCCGGGCTAAACTCGCTTCGTGGGTCGCAAGTACGTACTCAAGACGCCGGCGGCGGAGAAGCACTACCGGATCGACTACGACCGGGAGCTCAACGAGGAGCAGCGGGCGGTCGTTCTCGCGGGCGGAGGCCCGATCCTCGTCATCGCCGGCGCCGGCTCGGGAAAGACCCGCACGCTCGTCTACCGCGTGGCGCGCCTCATCGAGTCGGGCACCGACCCCTCGCGGATCATGCTGCTCACGTTCACGAACAAGGCTGCGCGGGAGATGCTGCGCCGGGTCGAGGCCCTGCTCTCCGTGGACACGCGGCGCCTCATGGGTGGGACGTTCCACTCGGTGGGGAGCCGCCTCCTGCGCCGCTTCGGCAGCCGCGTGGGGCTCACGCCGAACTTCACGATCCTGGACGAGGAGGACGCGCGGGAGATGCTCGAGGCCGCGACGTCGGACGAAGGGATCCGCACGACCGAGAAGCGCTTTCCGAAGGGGGACGTCCTTCTCGATCTGTATTCGTTCACCGTCAACACCGCCAGGACCTTCACGGAAGTCCTGACCGAGCGCGCGCCGCACTTCCTGGTCCTCGAGGACGAGATCGTCCGCGTGTTCCAGCGCTATCAGCAGAGGAAGCGTGCCGGCAACGCTTCGGACTACGACGACCTTCTCCTCCACTGGAAGCGGCTGCTCGTCGAGGCTCCGGATGTCGCGGCGCAGCTCGCTGCGAGCTACGACCACGTCCTCGTCGACGAGTACCAGGACACGAATCACCTTCAGGGCGAGATCGTCGACGGTATGGGGAAGATCCGGAGAAACGTTGCCGTCGTCGGCGACGACGCGCAGGCGATCTACTCGTTCCGCGGGGCGTCGTTCGAGAACATCCTCGGGTTCCCGGAGCGCTATCCCGACGCGAAGATCTTCCGCCTGACGCTCAACTACCGCTCGACCCCCGACATCCTCGCGCTCGCGAACGCCTCGATCGCGCACAACACGAAGCAGTTCGAAAAGGACCTTCGCGCCTCGCGCCCGGAAGGACCCAAGCCGGCCGTCGTGCCGCTCGCCGACGTTCCGGAGCAGGCGCGGTTCATCGCGCAGCGTCTTCTCGAGTGGCACGACGAGGGAGACGCGCTTTCGGACCTCGCCGTCCTCTACCGCGCGCACTACCAGGCGCTCGAACTTCAGATCGAGCTGACCCGGCGCGGCATCCCGTACGAGATCCGCTCGGGGACGCGATTTTTCGAGCAACGGCACGTCAAGGACGTGCTCGCCTTTCTCAAGATCGTGGTCAACCCGAAGGACGAGCTCTCCTGGAAGCGGGCCCTCAAGATCTTTCCGAGGGTCGGCGAGCGCGCCGCTTCGGCAGTCTGGGGAATGGTCGGATCCTCCCCGGATCCCGTGGCCGCCCTGAAGGCGCTCGAGCCGGCCGGCCTTCCGCGGGGAGCGGGGGCCGCGGTCGAGCCCTTCCGCCAGCTCGTGTCGAAGCTCGACGCGCCGTCGCTCCGCTCCTCGCCGGCCGAGGCGATCCGATACGTCGTCGAAGCGGTCTACCGCGACTACGCGCGGGCGAAGTTTCCCAATGGCGAGGCGCGCCTGGACGATCTCGAGCAGCTCGCGCAGTTCGCCCAGACGTACGAGTCGCTGCCGGGCTTCCTCGAGGAGGTGACGCTCTTCAACGAGCTCTCGGGTGAAGACGTGACGGCCGGCGAGGCGTCGGACGACCGCGTCGTCCTCTCGTCCGTGCACCAGGCGAAGGGCCTCGAGTGGAGCCGCGTCGTCGTGATGTGGCTCTCGGAAGGACGCTTCCCGAGCTACCGCGCCGCGGTGACCGAAGAGGGACTCGAGGAGGAGCGGCGGCTCTTTTACGTGGCGGTCACGCGCGCGAAGAACGAGGTCGCGTTGACCTACCCGATGATCGCACGCGACCGGTACGGAGTCGACGTGATCCTCGAGCCGTCCCGGTTCGTGACCGAGCTCCCGGAGGACGTCTACGAGCGCTGGACGGTGGAGCTCGAGGCGGGGGCGCAGGAGCCGGCGGAAAAGGGGACGGATTCAAAATCTGTCCCCGACAAACCCGAAACGGTCAATTGACGTCGCTTTGGGGGACAGATTTTAGTCTGTCCCCGGACGGTTCCCGTGCGAAAATCGTTGGCAGTGACGGGTTTCCACGCTCGGGGAAATCTGGCATTCGAGTCGCACGTTCTCCCCCGGGGAAAACGGCGATGAGAGCCGACGACCTTTATTCCGCCATCTGCCGCGAGGCGCTCGAGTCCCGCCAGCGGGACGTGATGTCGTTCGTCGACAACGGAATGACGGGAATGTCCGCCCGCCTGGAGAAGACCCTGATCCGGCTGTCCGGGGGGCACTACCTGCTGGGCCTGGGCCCCTACAACGCCGGCCTCGTGCGCCTCGACTTCGACGAGCTCCTGATCGGCCGGGAGGTCCCGGAGTTCATCGGGGTCGGCATGCCGGTCTCCGGGTTCCGCGTCTCGTCTCCCGACGCGTTTCTCAACACGGAGGTTTCGCGCCTTCACGCGAAGCTCGTGCGGCGGATCGCGACGGACGGGCCGCACTACCTTCTCGTCGACATGCGCTCGACGTGCGGCACGTACCTGAACGGCGACCCCGTCCCGAAGCCCGACGACCTCGCGGGAGTCACCGAGGATGACTGCGCGCGCCCGCTGCGCTCGGGCGATTTCTTCTCGCTCGGGCCGTCGGCCGTCAACCTGTTCCTGTTCTTCCAGAAGTGACCCCTCCCGGGCGATCCGGGACGACCGCGGCGGTTTTTCTCGGCGGCGGCGCCGCCTTCGTCGTCGGGGAGCGCCTCGTCGAGGCGATCCGGCCGGGGGTCCTCCTCGATCCGGATCCGGGATGGATCATCGCGAGGTTCCTCCTCTGGATCCTCCTCGCGACGGCGGTGGCAACCGCAGGCGGGCTCGCGGCCGCCGGATTCCTCTCGTGGAGCCGGTCGCGGCTCGGACGCGTCGGGCCGGGGCCCCTCTCCCTGCCGCCTCGGACGATCGTGGTCGTGGGCGCCGTTGCACTCGTCGCCGGGCTCCTCCTGCGATTTCTCTGGATCGACACCCTTCCGATCCCTTTCCTCGAGGACGAGGTCAACCTGATCGGTCCGGCGCTCGGATTGA
>DASUAD010000548.1:0-2698 GCA_035763965.1 Thermoanaerobaculia bacterium
GCGCCGTCGAGAATCTTGCGCAGGCGGTCGAGATCGGGGCGCTCGGCGAACTGGACCGCCATCTGGGTCCCGCCGGCGAAGTCGATCCCGAACTTCAGTCCCTTCTGCACGAAGATCGCGAACATGCCGATCGCGATCAGCAGCCAGGAGACGCCGATCGCGTACCACTTGTACCTGAGAAAGTCGATGTTCGTCTGGCGGAACAGTTCCATTCGCGTGCTCTCAGATCGAGAGGGCGTCGATGTGCTGCCGGCGCCCGTACATCAGCTCGAAGATCGTGTGGGAGACGAAGACGGCCGTGAAGACGGAGATCAGGAGGCCCAGGATGAGCGTAACCGCGAAACCCTTCACCGGTCCCGTTCCGAACTGGAAGAGAAAGACTGCCGAGATGATGACCGTCAGATGGGTGTCGATGATGGTCGCAAACGCCTTCGAGAAACCGTTCTCGATCGCCGTCTTGGGAGCGCGGCCGGCCCGGAGTTCCTCGCGGATGCGCTCGAAGATGAGCACGTTCGAGTCCACCGCCATGCCGATCGTCAGGATAAATCCCGCGATTCCCGGCAGCGTGAGCGTCGCGCTAAAGAGCGCCATGGCTCCCAGGAGCATGATCGCGTTCAGAATGAGCGCGAGAACGGCGTTCAGCCCCGCGAGCCGATAGTAGAAGACGCACGCCGCGAATACGAAGATCGCCCCCACGACCGAGGCCGTCACGCCCTTCTTGATCGAGTCGTATCCGAGAGAGGGTCCGACCGTTCGCTCCTCGAGGTACGTCAGCCCCGCCGGGAGCGCGCCGGCGCGGAGGACGAGCGCGAGGTCGTTCGCCTCCTCGGGCGTGAAGCTGCCGGTGATCTCGCCCTGATCGTGGATCTGCTCGTTGATCGTCGGGGCTGACTTGACGCGCTTGTCGAGGACGATCGCGAGCTGCTTGCCGACGTTCTCTCCCGTCGCTTTTGCGAACTTCTCCGCGCCGCCGGCGTTCAGGAAGAACGTCACGGCGTTTCCGCCGAGCTGGCGCTGGGTCGGCCGAGCGTTCTTCAGGTCGCGGCCCGTAATGACCGCCGTCTTGTAGACCAGGTACCAGACCTGCTCCCTCTGCCCCGCCGCGGCGGCAGCCTCGACGAGCTCCATGTTCGCGGGGACCTGTCCGCCGTGCGGCGCCAGGAGTGAGGCGCGATCGGACGATGGCCCCGAGACGACGAGCTTCAACTCGAGAAAAGCCGTGTTCTTGATGAGGTCCTTGACGCGCTTTGGATCGTCGATGCCCGGAAGCTGGACCAGGATCCGGTCGGTCCCCTGCCGTGCGATCAGCGGCTCGGCCACTCCGAACTCGTCGATGCGATTGCGGATGGTCTCGACGGCCTGGGAGACCGCGTTGTCACCGATCTGACGCTGCGCGAGGTCCTTCAGCGTGAAGACCCACTTGCCGCCCGCCGTCGAAACGTTCCAGTCGGGCAGGAACCGCTTGACGGTTTCCTCGAGCTTGCGCTCGTCGGTCTGGGGAGTCACGGCCACGGCGAACGCGCGATCGTTGGGATAGTCGACGGGCCCGAGCGTGATCCCCTGCTCGCGCGCCTGCGTCCCGAGCTGCTCGGCCGCGTCGTCCCGCTCCGCCTTGAGCGCGTCGGCGGTATTGACCTGCAGGACGAGGTGGATGCCGCCGCGCAGGTCGAGCCCCAGCTTGATCCCTTTCTTGAGGGCCTCCTTGAGCGGGGGTTTGCCCGGCCCGATCCACTCCCGCCGTGCGTTCGAGTAACCCATGGCGACGTAGCCCGAGATCATCCCGGCGACGACCAGGAAGATCAGCAGGATCCGCCAGCGAAGCCTCTTGCCCAAGACGTCCTCCCGAAAAAGAACCGTGAAGTGTAGCGGAAGAGTCCCGGAGCTGCCAGCCGCGTCAGCTGCCCGGGGCGGTCGGGGCAGCCGTTTCCGGCTCCGAGGCGGGCGCGGAGATCGCGCTCCGCAGAACCTTGATCTTCACGTTGTCGCCGACCTGAAGGATGACGACGCCGTGCGATTCGTCGAATGCCGCGATCCGTCCGAATATCCCGCCGCTCGTGACGACCTCGTCGCCCTTCTTGAGCTGCGAAAGCATCTGCTGCTGGCGCTTCTGGCGTTTGCGCATGGGGGCGATGAGCAGGAAATAGAAGATGACGAAGATGAAGATCATCGGGAGGAACTGGATGAGTCCCCCGCCGGGCGGCTGAGGGGCCGCCTGGAGCAGATCGAACGGCTGAGCTGTCATAACCGGCCGATCATATCGGAGCCGGAAAACGGAAAAACGGGGGCGCCGTCGGCCTCCCGTCGTTTCCCGTTTTCCGTTTTCCGTTTCACGGCTTCGAGAAAGGCGGCGGCTCCTTGCGCGCCGGGACCTTCGAGCGCGCGGCAATGGCCCTCTCCCAGAACCGCAGGAAATTCTCCCCGAGCACGCCCCGGACCTCCTCTTCCGAGTGTCCGCGTCGGAGGAGCTCCTCTGTAATCACGGGAAGTTTGGAGACGTCCTCGAGTCCCTCGGGCGGGTCCTCGATGCCGTCGAAGTCGGTCCCGAGTCCGGCTGCGTGCGGTCCTCCGACCTTCAGGATCCGCTCGATGTGGTCGACGACCGCACCCCAGGACGCGCGCCGGGTCTGGATCGTGTTCAGGAGCTTCCCCGCCTCCTCCGCGGCTTTCTTCGGATCGTCCTTGTGCGTCCGTTCGATCT